>CACZQA010000025.1 GCA_902783175.1 uncultured Coriobacteriaceae bacterium | reverse complement strand
ATGCGGATGACCTCGTCGATGTTGTCGAGCGCGATGACGAGGCCCTCGAGGATATGGGCACGTTCCTCGGCTTTGCGCAGGTCAAACTGCGTGCGCCTCGTGATGACGTCCATCTGGTGCTCGATGTAGTGCGTGAGGATCTCTTTGAGGGACAACACGCGCGGCACGCCGTCGACTAGGGCGATATTGATGATGCCAAAGCCCGTCTGCAGCTGGGTGTGCTTGTACAGCTTGTTGAGCACGACCTGCGGCTCCTCGCCGCGCTTGAGGTCGATGACGATGCGCATGCCCTTGCGGTCGGACTCGTCGTTGAGGCCCGAAATCTCGGTGATGGTCTTCTGACGCACCAGATCGGCGATCTTCTCGATGAGGCGTGCCTTGTTGACCTGGTAGGGAATCTCGGTGACGACGATGCGGTTGCGCCCGGAGCTGCTCTTCTCGACATGCGCCTTGCAGCGGATGGTGATGGAGCCACGGCCCGTCGAATACGCATCGCGGATACCCTGGCGTCCCATGATCGTCGCACCCGTCGGGAAGTCGGGCCCTGGGATGATCTTCATGAGCTCGTCGAGCTCGATGTCGGGGTCTTCCATGACCGCGATGGCCGCGTCGATGGACTCGCCCAGGTTATGCGGCGGGATGTTGGTGGCCATGCCGACGGCGATGCCGGCAGAGCCGTTGACGAGCAGGTTGGGGAAACGCGCCGGCAGGACCTTGGGCTCTTGCAGCGATTCGTCGTAGTTGGGCTGCCAGTCGACCGTCTCCTTGTCGAGGTCGGCCAGAAGCTCCATCGCCTGCTTGTCCAGACGCGCCTCGGTATAGCGCATTGCCGCGGCGGCATCGCCGTCGACGGAGCCGAAGTTGCCATGCCCGTCGATCAGCGGGACGCGCATGCTGAAGTCCTGCGCCATGCGGACCATAGTGTCATAGATGGCCGCGTCTCCGTGGGGGTGATACTTACCCATGCAGTCGCCGACGGAACGAGCCGACTTGACATGCGGTTTGTTGGGCGTGATGTTCGCATCGTACATCGAGTACAGGATGCGACGGTGCACGGGCTTCAGGCCGTCGCGCACGTCCGGCAGGGCGCGGGCGACGATGACCGACATCGAGTACTCCAGAAACGACGTGCGCATCTCGTTGGCAAAGTCCGTATCGGAGATCTTGCCCACGTTGATGTCGAGCGTGCCGATGCCGCCCGTCAGCTTGGATTCGACGTCATCGCGCACGACGACGTGCTTGGGCGCCTCGTCGAGGTCGCCGCCAAAGCCGTCGGCGGTGTCCTCGAAGTCTGGGATGGCCTCCTTGTCGTCGCCCTGCTCGACGATATCGTCGAAGTTGTTGTGAACCTGGCCGTCGTCGTCGACGTACTGGCCGTTCACCTTGTCTTTATCTTCTGCCATGTGGTGCCCTTTCTAGATGTCCAAGAATCGCTCGTCGATGTCTTTCGCGTGCTCTTGGATGAAAGTGCGGCGGCAGTCGACATCGGTTCCCATGAGCTCGGAGACGACGCGCTCGACCTCGGTCGAGTCGTTGATGGAGACCTGGCGCAGCGTGCGCGTCTCGGGGTCCATCGTGGTCTCCCACAGCTGCTCGGGATCCATCTCGCCCAGGCCCTTGTAGCGCTGGACGTCGAACTTCTCGGGGTTTTCGAGGTTGGCCATAGTCTCTTTGAGCGCCTCGTCGTTGTAGAGGTACTGCAAGATCTTGCCGCTGCGCGAGTTCTTCTTCTTCAAACCGTAGAGCGGCGGGCACGCGATGTAGATGTAGCCGCGCGTGATGAGCTCGGGCATGAAGCGGAAGAAGAACGTGAGCAGCAAGATGGCGATGTGTGCGCCGTCGACATCGGCATCGGTCATGATGATGATGCGGTGGTAGCGCGCCTTGTCGGCGTCGAACTCGTCGCCGATGCCCGTGCCGATGGCGGTGATCAGCGAGTTGATGGTGTCGGACGAAAGCGAGCGGTGCAGGCCCGCGCGCTCGACGTTCAAGATCTTGCCGCGCAGGGGCAGGATGGCCTGGTAGCTGCGCTCGCGCGCCTGCTTGGCCGAGCCGCCTGCGGAGTCGCCCTCGACGATGTAGAGCTCGGTGAGAGCCGGGTCCTTGACGGAGCAGTCGGCGAGCTTGCCGGGAAGCCCGGCGCCTTCCAGCGCGCCCTTGCGGCGCGTCAGGTCGCGTGCTTTGCGGGCCGCCGCACGCGCCTTGCCGGCTTGAACCGCCTTGTTGATGATCTGGCGTGCGGGCTTGGGATGCTCCTCGAAGTACTCGGAAAGCCCCTGCATGACCGCACCTTGGACAAGGCCGCGAATCTCGGGATTGCCGAGCTTCGTCTTGGTCTGGCCCTCGAACTGCGGCTCGTGCAGGCGGACGCTGATGATCGCGCCCAGACCCTCACGGCAGTCGTCGCCGGAGAGGTTGTCGTCTTTCTCCTTCAGGATGTTCTGCTTGCGCGCGTACTCGTTCATGGTGCGCGTCAGCGCGTTGCGGAAGCCCTCGAGGTGCGTGCCGCCTTCGGTCGTGTCGATGTTGTTGGCGAACGAGCGCACGTTTTCCGTGTAGCTCGAGTTCCACTGCATCGCGACCTCGACCTCGCCTACCTCGTTGGATGCCTCGAAGTAGATGGGACGGGCGTTGAGCGCCTCTTTGCCGTTGTTGACGTACTTGACGAAGTCGACGATGCCGCCCTTGTACTGGAAGACCTCTTCCTTGGGCTCGTCACCGCGCTCGTCGCGGAACGTGATCTTGAGGTTCTTGTTGAGAAACGCCGTCTGGCGGAAGTGGTTGACGAGCGTGTCCCAGTCGAACTCGACCGTCGTGAAGATCTCAGGGTCGGGCCAGAACGTGATGGTAGTGCCCGTCGCCTGCGACTTGCCGATCTGCTCGATCTTCTTCGTGGTCTTGCCGCGCGAGAACTCCATCTCGAAGATGCCGCCATCGCGCTTGACCTGCGCGACGAGCTTTGTGGAAAGCGCGTTGACGCACGAGACGCCGACGCCGTGCAGGCCACCGGACACCTTGTAGCCGTTGCCGCCGAACTTGCCGCCCGCGTTGAGAATCGTCAAGACGACCTCGAGCGAGGACATGTTCTTGCGCTTGGGGTGCTTTCCGACCGGGATGCCGCGGCCGTTGTCTATGCACGTGAAAGAGCCGTCTTTGTTTATCACTGCTTCGATTTTGGTGCAGTAGCCTGCGAGGGCCTCGTCCACGGAGTTGTCGACAACCTCGTAGACCAGGTGGTGCAGGCCGCGCGGACCGGTAGAGCCGATGTACATACCGGGGCGCTTGCGCACATGCTCGAGACCTTCGAGAATCTGAATGTCCCCAGCATCGTAGCTGCTACTATTGGGCAATTTGACTCCTAACATTGAACGAAGCGCGTGACGAACACCGCGCTTCCATCGAAATGCACAAGAATGTGCACCCTGTATTGTATTTCATCTTGGGTCGCTTGTGCAAAAACGAGCCATTTATTTCGCCTGTAAGGCGTTTTTACACACGTTCCTTATACCCAACCGCTTTTCAGCGTAACTTAAGGCTGAGCGCGATTTGACGGCCTCATCGCGCGCTGAGCACCGTATCTTACTCGTCGAGATGCGCCGCCGCGAGCCCTTTTTGCCATTCGAGGTTGGCGACCGCCGCGTTGTAGGCGGCCTCCCTCAGGCGGTCGTCCTCAATATGCGACACCGCCTCGCGCAGGTCGTTGAGCTCCTCTTCGCCCAAGGCGACGGGCTCGACCGCGGCGAACTTGGCCTGCTCCGCCTCGAGGGCGTCAAACGTCGTCTCGCGCCGGTTCTTGCTGAGGTAGCGGTCGCGCGTCACGCGGAATCGAAGGCACTTGACCTGCTCGACTTCGGAGAGCGTGGCCCCGCGGGCGAGCGCCTGCTCGTAGGCCCCGCCGCGCATCTTGTTTACCTCGACGTTGAGCGCCATGCGCAGCGGGTCTGCCTGCATCGTGAGGTCGGTTGCCACGAGCTGGCTGTCCACGTAGACGATGACCTCCTGCGCCTGCGTCTCGGGAACGACGAACACGCCCGTCACGTGTTTGGCGATGCTTGCGGGGACCGCCCGGTTCCAGGCCGTCTTCACGCGCGCCGTGGCGAGGTGCGCGGGGTCTCCGCCCTGCAGCTTCGAGACGAGCTTGTGTATTTCGCTGCCCAAGTCGAAATCGTCCATGGTCCCACCCGTCGTTGGTTCGTATCGGCTGTCGTGCTCGCGGTGTGGTCTGTCCTCACCTTGATATATAGCACGATTGCCCATCAATATGAATGCTTCGTGCCCTCGACCGGCACGTGGACGATGTTGGCGCGCTCGAGCAGCTCGTCCGAGAAGTACCCCAGGTTCGTCGTGGTCACGAACGTCTGCACGGAGCGGTCGATGAACTCGGTCAGGGCGAATCGGTGACGCTCGTCGAGCTCGCTCATCACATCGTCGAGCAAGAGCAGCGGCTCGACCCCCAGCACGTCGCGCACGACCTCGACCTCGGCGAGCTTCCAGCACAACACGATGGTGCGCTGCTGTCCCTGCGAGGCGAACAGACGCGCGTTTCGGCCGTTGATGAAAAACGCCACCTCGTCTTTGTGCGGACCGACCAGCGAGGTCTTGCGGCGCAGCTCCACGTCGCCAAACGTGTGCGCGAAATCCAAGATCTCCCGCTGCATCTCGTCGACGGGACCGAGCATCGCCTCCGGCGCCTCTTTCAGGGTGGAGGCGTCGCCGAGCTGGCGGCCGTTCGCGTCGAAGCGACTCCACGAGGGCAGATATACCGCATCGAGCCGCTCGCCCGGCACCACAGCCGCGTAGATCTGCGCCATGTGGGCGGCCAGCCGCTCGAACAGCCTCCAGCGGTTGGCGAGCAGGCGCGCGCCGTTGAGCGCGAGGCTCTCGTTCCAGCTCTCGAACAGCGGGCCAAACGCCAGTTCGTCGCGGATGAGCAGGTTGCGCTGTCGCAGGGTCTGCTGGTAGTCGTTCTTGAGCGATGCGTAGTTCTTGGAAAGCTGCGCGCCGAGCAGGTCGAGCGCGTCGCGGCGCTTCGCCGACGCGGCCTTCACCATCTGCAGGTCGTCCGGGATGAACAGCACGCACGGAAACGTCCCGCGCACGCCCGCGGCCGTCTTCTTCTTGCCGTTGACCTCGTAGACCCGCTCGTTTCCCGCGATCTTGAGGACGTGTTCCACGCAGCGCTTCTCGTCGCAGAAGCGCGCGTACAGCCGGGCGGCGTCGCTGCCCCACGAGATGGTCTCGGACCACGACGGCCGTCTGAACGACTCCCCCATGGTCAGAAGCTGGATGCCCTCGACCACGTTCGTCTTACCGACGGCGTTTTCGCCGGCAAGGATGGTGAGCCTTGCGATGCCGTCGAGCTCGAAGTGGGTGTATCCCCGAAACTCGTCGAGGACGAGCCTATCGATGTGCAGCGTCATTCAGATGCGCCCACGTCTTGGGCTAGCTGAGGCGCACGGGCATCGCGAGGTACAAAAACGAGTCGTCGGACGCGTTCTTGAAGATGCCTGGCTTCACGCTCGTCTGCAGCTCGATGAGCGCCTCGTCGCCAACGGCGCCCAGGCCGTCGAGCACGTATTGGTGGTTGAACGCGATGTCGATATCGGGCCCGTCAACCGACGCCTCGACGGTCTCGGTCGCACCGCCCACATCCTGAGTCTTCGCCGAGACGGTGACCGTCTGCTCGAGTGCCGAGAACGAGAACTTGATGGGCGTGTGCGCCTGGGCCAGAAGCGAGACGCGCTTGATGGCGGTGGTGAGCGCCGCCGAGTTCACCTTGATGGCAACCTCGTGCTCGGAGGGGATGAGCCTCTTGTAGTTGGGATAGCTTCCCTCGATCTTTCTGCTGACGAACACCGTATCGCCGAACTCAAACACGATCTGGTTGTCCGAGAACCCGATGGAGAGCTCGTCGACGACAGTCGCGAGCTTGGAGACGTCTTCGAATATCTTGCCCGGGATGATGGCCTGGAAATCCTCCACCTCGGAAAGCTCGCCGATGCCCTTCATGTCGGCAACCGCCAGACGGTAGGAATCGGTCGAGGCAAGGCGCGCGTTTCCACCTTCGACGGAGAACAGGATGCCCATGAGCACGGCGCGCGACTCGTCCCGGGATACGGCGCGTCCCACCTTCTTCACGGCGTCGGCGAGCTGCTTGGTGGGCAGCTTGATGGTGGTGTCGGCGTCGACTTCGGGGAAGTACGGGAAGTCGGCCGGGTTGAGCGACGAGAGCGTGAACGAGGTGTCGAGGCACGAGATGAGCGTCTGCTCTGCCTGCGATGTCACGCTGATGGCGGCGTCGGGCAGGTTCTTGACGATGTCCGAGAACAGCTTGCCCGGGACGACGCACCTTCCGCCTTCGACGATGTCGGCGGGGATGGTGTGCCTGATCGAGATCTCGAGGTCGGTGGTCTGGAAGACGAGGGTCCCCTCATCCGTGGTCTCGATGAGGATTCCCGAGAGAATGGGGAGCGTCGAGCGAGATGACATTCCCTTGGAAACGTTGGTGAGTGCAGACAGGAGGTCATCCTTGGCTATGTTGAACTTCACTGCTTTTCACGCTCCTATATATATGAATAAAATATTTATATACATTTAGTAATAGTAATAACACAGGTGTATATGTGCATAACTTGCAATACCGCAGGTAGGGAGCTTGTAGTAACGCTTCGGACCTGTTGAAAACCATCCCTCGCTTTCCACCGACTTTTGCCGTGCCTCCAGTTGTCAAGAACGCCTCAACAGGTTTTGCACCGCTTTTCACCGTGTTTGCCCACAGGCTCGCCACGGTCTAGCTGCGCTCCCTGATTCTAATGGTTAGCTGCTCTATTTGGTCGAAAAGCACCCGGTTGTCCTTCTGGTCGTTCTCTATCTTGTTCACGCTGTGCATGATGGTGGTGTGGTCCCTGCCGCCGAACTTCTTGCCGATCGACTCGAGCGACTCCTCCGTCAGAAAACGCGCGAGGTAGATGGCGATGTGGCGCGGCGTGGTGATGCCCTTCGAGCGCTTGGAGGAGATCATGTCCTCGTGGCTGATCCCAAAGAACAGCTCGACCTCGTTTTGGATGGTCGCGATGCTGACCTGGCGGTTTGCCGTGTCCGGGAAGAAGTCCTGCAGAAGGTCCTTTGCCTCGTCGATGGTGATCGTGCTCTTGCGCAGCAGCGTCATGTTGCTGACGAGCCTGTTCACAGCCCCTTCCATCTCGCGGATGTTCGAGGTCGAAGCCTCGGCGAGGTACGACAGAACGTCATCGGGAATGTCACCGTAGAAGTTGGTGTGCTGTGCGCGCGAGAGGTGGTTTTTGAGGATAGCCAGGCGCGTCTCGTAGTCGGGCGGCTTGACGTCTGCCAAAAGCCCCGACATGAAGCGGCTACGCATGCGGTCGTCCATCTCGATGTCCTTGGGCGCACGGTCTGCGGAGAGCACGATCTGCTTGTTCTGGTTGACCATCTCGTTGAAGATGTTGAACAGCTGGTTGATGCTCTCGTCCTTGCCCGCAAGGTACTGCACGTCGTCGACGAGCAGTATGTCGACGCGGTGGTACTTGTCGTTGAACTTTGCCCAGCGCGCCGTCTGCACTGCCTCGACGAAGTCGTCGAGGAACTGGTTTGCCGACACGTAGTGCGTCGTGAGCTCCGGATGGTTCTTGATTGCGTAGTTGGCGATGGCCACGAGCAGGTGGGTCTTTCCCAAGCCGGAGTTGCCATAGATGAACAGCGGGTTGTAGGCGATGCCCGGCTGCTCGGCCACGGCGAGCGCCGCGCCGCGCGCGAACTCGTTGGACTTGCCCACGACAAAGGTGTCGAACGTGCACTTGGAGAACAGCGCCTCGTCGCCGCTTATGGAAGATCGAGCGCGCACCACCGTCTCGTCGGCGGCGGGTGCCGTATTGGATGCGGCGCCGGGAAGGTCCGCGGGGTTCACGAACTCGTTCATCCAGTCTGGCTGCTTGGGCTCGGGCTGTGGAGCTTGCACGACCGGAAAGCTCGGAGCTGCGGCAGCCTGTTGCATCGGCGCCGGCGCAACGGCGGCGGCCTGCTGCTCGGGATGCGCTTCGGGCGCGGGGCCGCCAGTCGTCCCGATGCCCACGTTCAGGTGGGTGCCGGCGAGCATCTCGAGCTTCTCTTCCATCTCTTTCAGGTAGTTCTTCTTCACCCACGACTCCACCTGCGCGCTTTGCGCGGTGAAGACGAACTGGTCGCCGAAGATGCCGATGGGCGTGATGAGGTTGAGGAAAACCCGCTTGGGGTCATCTTCGCTGACTCCGCTCAGAAGCAGCGTCAGCGCGGCTTTCCAGATCTCGTCTTTGTCCATGTGACTACACCTGTCCGTTCAGAAGTTTGAAGCCCTTGTCGCTCAGCATGCGCTTGCGCGAGCCTTCGGCGGTCATGAGGTACCCTGCGTCTTCCAGCTTCTTCAGCTCGCGGTGGGCGGTGGAGATACTGATGCCAAGCTGCTGGTTGACCTCGGTCGGGCCGATGAGGCCGATGTCGCTTGCCAAGATGAGGATGTCGTTTTCGCGCTCGTCGAGCTTGGCCTCCTGCTGCGCCTGGCGTTGCGCGGCTTCCGAGGGAGTCTCGCGGTACACGACGGGCGTCGGCTTGTGGAGCGTGTCGTCGACGGTGATGGTGACGACGGTGCCCGCCTTGATGTTGTCCTCGATGATGAGGCGCCCGTTCGAGAACTTGAGGTATTCCCTCACCTGCGGAAGCCCCGATCCAACACCGCGTATATATTTGCGCATCTCGGACGTGGCCGAAGTGAAGCCGGGTTGCTGGGCGCGTTCCTTGTCGTCGATGCCCGGCCCTTGGTCGGTGAACCTGATCGTGTTGCCGTGGTCGAGGATGGAGACGCAGGGCTCCATGAACTTGGCGTGGATGAAGTTCTCGCACACCTCGCGGATCACCGTGTAGGGGATGCTGCTCCCCTGCGCCTGCGCGAGCTCGTAGGTCTTTGCCGCAATGTGCTCTATATAGCTTGCGATGTCGCTCGGCTCGATGTCGACGATGCGCGGAGCCGCGAGAAGATCGTCGTAGACGGCGATCCGCGTGGGGACGAGCAGCGCATCCCCCCTGTCTTCGTCGGCCATGTTCAAATTCCCCTTTTCATCCTCAACGTGAAAAAACCGAGTTATCCACAAACAAATTAACAGTTGCCGTGTCCGTAGGGTAGCAAAATCCCATTTATTCCCAAAGTGAAAAGTGAAAAAGTGGAAAGTGAAAACAGCATTTGACCTTGGCTTTTCAAAGTTATCCACATTATTTTCCACGTGTGTTGAAAACTCGTCGAAAAGTGGGAAAAACACGGTGGAAAACGGTAAAAAACCGCTTGAAAACTGAAGGGAATGTGGAAAAGCAAAGGTCATAGCCGTGGGAAAAGTTTTCGTGGGTTGGGAAAAATGTGGAAAAGTCAGTGTTTTCCCCAAATCGGTGAAAAGTCCCTTGGAAAACCGCTTCCATGCAACATGGAAAATGGAAAATCAAGGCGAAAACTTGTTCGGGTGAAAGTGGAAATCCACAGGGTTCTGATTGGCCGAATGTTTGTGGAAATAGTAATTGCAAGCCGTTGACCTGCGGAAATGAGGAACGTCTGTTTATATGCTGTCAGTTATCCGCCCAGACGCGCCGCTTCGTGCACAAAGTTTTCCACTGTGTACCTGCGGTATTTCCCGTGTTTTCCACTTTTTCCACAATTTTCGCACTTTTTAGTGGAGAGCGATGAGAAACTCCGGTCTCCTGATTTATCTGTTGACTCAATTCGAAGCCGCATATTAGAATACTAAGGCTTGTCTGTAGATGAAGGGGAATTTCCCCTAGGAGGAAATGCAATGAAACGTACGTATCAACCTAACAAGCGCAAGCGCGCAAAGTGCCATGGATTCCGCGCCCGTATGGCTACCAAGGGCGGTCGCAAAGTGCTCAAGGCTCGTCGTGCCAAGGGCCGCAAGAAGCTGACTGTCTAACGTACCTGAGCTTGATTCGTTGGGGATCGAGTACTTTTGAAGGGCACGATAAAGTCTAAATCCGAAGTAGAGCGCCTATTCCGCAGTGGAAGGCGCTCTTCTTCGTCTATGGCGAGCATGCTGGTGCTCCCCGGCGAGGCAAATCAGCGGGGGCGCTGTGCGTTTATCGCCGGAAAAAAGCTTGGCGTGGCTCCGGTCAGAAGCCGGTGCAAGCGCGTCATGCGGGCGGTTGCCCAAGAGCTCGGGGCTCCGTGGAGCGGCTACGACGTGGTGTTCATCGCACGTCGCAGGGTGAGCTATGCCCCACATGATGCGGTCGTGGCGCAGTTCAGGAAAATGCTCGAAGAGCAGGGGGTGCTCTGATGGCGCAGGGGCGTGTGGCAAACCTGAAAGATGCGCCACGTACGGTGGCCCTCGCGCTCGTGAGGTTCTATCGGTCATACGTGTCGCCGCTGTTTCCACCGACATGCCGGTATGTGCCCACCTGTTCCGAATACGCTATGATTGCTCTTCAGAAATACGGCTTCATCAAAGGGTCCTGGCTTGCGATCAAAAGAATCTGCAGGTGTCATCCCTGGCATCCAGGCGGGTACGACCCAGTTCCCTAGACGGTATTTGACGTTATATCCATCGTTGAGAGGATTACCAACATATGTGGGATAGCATTCTAAATGGCTGTGCGTGGCTGTTAGCTCAGCTCGCGCACCTGGTTGGTGACTGGGGCCTCGCGATTATCATCGTGACCCTCGTCATTCGGCTCGCCCTCTTCCCGCTGCAGCGCAAGCAGTTCAAATCGAGCTACGACATGCAGAAGGTGCAGCCCAAACTGCAGGAGATTCAGACCCTGTACGCAGGTGACCAGCAGAAGATTCAAGAAGAGACGATGAAAATCTACCAGGAGACGGGCTTCAACCCGCTCGCTGGCTGCCTTCCCATGCTCATCCAGATGCCTATCTTCATCATCCTGTTCCAGGTGCTGCGCTGGAAGATCGGCGACTTCGCATCTGAGGACCTGGGCGTCACGTTCTACCATATCCTGCCCAACCTGACTCAGACCGTTGGGGACGCATGGGCTGTGGGCGCCATGTATGCCGTTCCGTATATTCTCCAGATGCTGCTGTTCATCGGCTTCTCCATTGCGCCTATGATCTTGCAGCTGCGCCAGAACGAGCAGAACAGGTCGCAGACCGGCATGATGCTCGGCGTGATGGGCATCATGTTCATTTGGATGGCATTCATCTCGCCTGCAGGCGTCATGCTCTATTGGGCGCTGTCTTCTGCCTTCGGCTTCTTCCAGCAGCTCATCACAAACCGCAAGCTCAAGGATGATGACGAGAAGGCCGAAGAGAAGGTCATCAAACCGGCCGAGGTGCATGTCGAGAGGCGCGAGCACAAAAAGCGTCCGCGCAAGAAGCACTAAACTTTATAGAGAATAATGCCCGGGGCATCCTGCTCCGGGCTGTTTTGTCTGTTTGGAACCCCTACGTTTCAAAAGGAATGCCATGAGCGAAGAAGAAATCGAACCAGTAGAGGATGCTGCTGAAGAGCAGCTCGACACGAACGCGGCTGTCGAGGAACAAGAAGCCTCGAACGAAGTTACCGAAGAGCAGCTTGACGAGGTTGCCGACGCGGCAATCGAGGCGCTCCAGTCGGTACTCAAATACTTCAATGCACAGGGTGCAGAAATCAACGAGTACGAAGGCGACGAGGACGAGATCATCCTCGATGTGGTAGGTGGAGACCTTGCGGTACTCATTGGGCGTCGCGGGCACACGCTCGAGGCTCTCCAGACCCTCGTCTCTTCTATCACGCATCGCAAGCTCGGATACCGTTATCCGGTCACCATCGATATCGAAAGCTACAAGCATCGTCAGCGTCAGAAGATCGAGTCGCTTGCATATTCCGCAGCTTCTCGTGCCGACCGTCAGTCGCGCGAGATAAGCCTGCGGCCTATGAACCCGTATGAGCGTCGCCTGGTTCATATGGCATTGCGTGACGACGAGCGCGTGGAAACGTATTCTGTAGGAGAAGAGCCCAACAGGTATGTGGTTGTACGCCCCATTTAAACTACCGAAGGAACTATGAAACACATTTCAGAAGAGAGGGCCGCTGTTGATGCGGCCCTTCTTCGTTTGAAACTTGATTTCAACGAAGACATTACAAACAAACTCATCACCAATTTGAAGCTGGTCATCGAGAAGAACAAAGTTCTTAACTTGACGCGCATTGATTCATTTGAAGATGCGGTCGTTCTACATCTTGAAGATTCCCTCTCGATATATCCAGAGTTCATGCACAGCTCGGGGGAATTTTGCGACATAGGTACCGGGGGAGGGTTTCCGGGCCTGCCACTCGCCATCGCTTCAGGGCGCAAGGGCATTCTTCTCGATTCGGTCAAGAAAAAAGCACTGGCTGTGCAGGAGTTCGTTGAAGAGTTGAGTCTTACGGGACAAGTTCAGGCTCTTGGAATGAGGAGTGAAGAGCTTTGTGCCGAGCGCTTTGGAGAGTTTGATACGGTTGTTGCTCGTGCCGTGGACAAGTTGAGTGTTGTCGAGGAATATGCAAGTCCGCTATTAGCTTCTGGTGGACATCTGATTGCAATGAGGGGCACAGAGTCTTTAGAAGATGAGAAAGCTGCTCAAATCGCATCTGAACAACTTGGATTACAGATGATTGAAAAGCGAGCATTCTCCCTTGGCCCAGATGAGGTTGCTCGAAGTGTGTATGTGTTTGAAAAGAATGGCTCTCCTTCAATTAAGCTGCCCCGTCGCCCTGGCATGGCTCAT
>CACZQA010000024.1 GCA_902783175.1 uncultured Coriobacteriaceae bacterium | reverse complement strand
TGATCGCCAACAGGGGAGAGATCGCGCTGCGCGTCGTGCGCGCCGCCCACGAGCTCGGCATCAAGACCGTGATGGTCTACTCCACCGCAGACGAGAACACGCGTGCGGTGCAGATGTCGGACGAGAAGGTCTGCATCGGCCCCGCGCCGTCTTCCCAGTCGTATCTGAACATCTCGAACATCATCGCGGCGGCAAAGACCACGGGCGCCCAAGCCATCCACCCCGGCTACGGGTTCCTGTCCGAGAACGCCGACTTTGCCCGCGCCTGCGTCGACAACGACCTTATCTTCATCGGCCCGTCTGCCGACTGCATCGACCAGCTCGGCAACAAGGCCGCTGCCAAGGCGACCATGAAGAAGCTCGGCGTGCCCACGGTGCCTGGCTCCGACGGCCCGGTCGACAACGTCGAAGACGCGCGCGCCTTCGCGCACGAGGTCGGCTACCCCGTCCTCATCAAGGCCTCTGCCGGCGGTGGCGGCAAGGGCATGCGCGAGGCCTACAACGACGACGAGCTCGTCGACAACTTCAACGCCGCGCGCGGCGAGGCGGCAGTCGCCTTCGGAAACGACGAGGTCTACCTCGAGAAGCTGCTGTTGCGCCCCAAGCACGTCGAGGTCCAGGTGCTTGCCGACGCCCATGGCAACGCCATGCACCTGTGCGAGCGCGACTGCTCCATCCAGCGCCGTCACCAAAAGCTCATCGAGGAGGCGCCGTGCCCCGTGCTCGACGAGGAGACTCGCCAGGCCATGGGCGAGGCCGCGCTCAAGGCGGTCCGCGGCGTCGGCTACCAGAACGCCGGCACCATCGAGTTTCTGCTCGATACCGACGGCAAGTTCTACTTCATGGAGATGAACACGCGCGTCCAGGTCGAGCATCCCGTGTCCGAGCAGATCACGGGCGTCGACATCATCAAAGAGCAGCTGCTCATCGCCTCGGGAGAGCCCATGAGCTGCGCGGGTCTCGCGCCGCTTTCGCCGAAGTGCCATGCCATCGAGTTCCGCATCAACGCGGAAGACCCGGCGCATGGCTTCCGACCGTGCCCCGGCACCATCACCAAGTTCGACATGCCGGGCGGCCCGGGCGTGCGCGTCGACACGCACCTGCGTGCCGGCGACAAGATCCCGCCCACGTACGACTCGCTCATGGCGAAGCTCATCGTCTGGGGCGACACGCGCGACGAGGCCATCGCACGCGGCAAGCGCGCCCTATCCGAGTTCGTCATCGAGGGTGTCGCGACCACGATTCCCTTCCACCTTGCCGTCCTCGAAAACGAGGCGTTCAAGGCAGGAAAGGACTACACTGACTTTATCGAAGCCGAAATGAACGGAGGCACGCTATGAAGGAAACTGCCGACCAGGGCATCGAGCTCGACGGCGTGAGCATCGCCCCCGGCGTAGTCGAGACCATCATCTCGCTTGCAGCCGCAGAAGTGCCGGGCGTCTCGGGCGTGGGCACTGCCGGTGCCATCTCCGCCATTGCCGCCGCCTTCAACGCCGGCAAGGCAATCCCCACGACGGGCATCAAGCTCGCCAAGGGCGAAGACGGCAAGCTGTCCGTCGAGATCACCATCCAAGCGTATTACGGGTATCGCCTGACCGAGGTCGCCGAGAACGTGCGCCTCGCGATTGCAGATGCCATCAAGGGCCAGACCGGCGCCGATGTCGCGTCTGTCGACGTCTACGTCGATGGCCTTTCTTTCGAGGAGTAGGAAACACGTGTCTGCACCGCAACATGAGAACACCACTGCGCGCCGCGAGGTGCTGCAGGTTATGTACCAAAACGAACTGACGGGGACGCCGCTTGCCGACCTGGTCGCCGATACGGGCGACACGGCGCGCCTGCTCATCCCCGAGCGTCCCGATGGCGTGGCCGACAACGACCTCATCGGGGTGCCGCTCGCCGACTATGCAGCGCAGCTGCTGACGGGTATCGTCTCGCACCTCGACGAGATCGACTCCTGGATTGCCGACACGGCGGAGAACTGGGCCATCGACCGCATGCCCATCGTCGACCGCAACATCATCAGGATCGCCGCCTACGAGATCGCCTTCTGCGACGACATTCCGACCGGCGTCGCCATCAACGAGGCGGTCGAGATCGCCAAGGCCTTCGGCGGCGACGATTCCCCCAAGTTCGTCAACGGGGTCTTGGGCAAGATCGCGAAGCGGCTCGATGGCCAGGAGGCTGCCGAGCCCGCAGAAGCGGACCTGTAGTGGCAGGCGACTACAACACCTTCGGAGAGGTTCGGGCGCGGCTCGACGAGATAGTCTCCGAGGTGCGCAAGAAAGACCTCTCGCTTGAGAAGAGCCTCGATCTGTACGAGGAGGCCATCAAACTCGGCAACCGCTGCGCCGAGCTCGTGGACAAGCCCGATTACTCCGACGAGGAAGCCCGTGCCGCGCAGGAGATCTTGAGCGGCGACGATGCGGGGCAGCCTGACAGCAAGGCGTCCGACCAGGGCGATCCGGCGCAGGCTGCCGAGGATTCGGGGGTGACGGATACCCATGCCGTATAAGATTCTCGACACCATCGACTCGCCGGCAGACCTCAAGGGCCTGAGCTACGAGGAGCTCGACCAGCTCGCATTCGAGCTGCGCGCGCAGATGATCGCCACCACCTCCAGATGCGGTGGGCACCTCGCCCCGTCTTTAGGTGCGGTCGAGATCATCATCGCGCTGCACCGCGTGCTCGACTGCCCCAAGGACAAGCTCGTATTCGACGTCGGCCATCAGGCCTACGCGCACAAGCTGCTGACGGGGCGCAAAGACCAGTTCGAGACGCTGCGCACCTACGGGGGCATCTCGGGCTTTCCCAAGATCACCGAAAGCGAATACGACACGCACGATTCGGGCCATGCGTCCGACTCGCTGTCGACGGCGCTCGGCTACGCCTACGCACGCGACCTCGACGGAAGCGACGCGAGAGTCGCCGCGCTCATCGGCGACGCGTCGTTCACAGGCGGTATGGCGCTCGAGGGTCTCAACAACATCGGGCATTCTCATACGAACATG
>CACZQA010000023.1 GCA_902783175.1 uncultured Coriobacteriaceae bacterium | reverse complement strand
TTCGCGCGGCGATACGTGCTCGCAGACGGCGGGCGCCGGGTCTTCGCGCGGCAGCAACGCACAGGACACGTCGAGCAGGAGCGATGAGCCTGCTCGGGGCAAGGACTCGCATCGCCACGAGGACCAGGCGCGTTCGGAATCGGATACGGACCTCTCGTTCGGCGAAAACGACATGGCCGGGTTCGGTGGCCTGACCGGCAGTCCCGAGGGCGGTCGGTCAGGCTCGGGCTCTTCTACGCAGCCGGGCACGCCACAAGGCGGCGCGGGCAATGCCGGGTCGCGTGATGTGAGCGGCTCCGGGGGAGCCTCCGGCGGCGATGGTGCTGGCGGCGAGAGCGGCACGACCGATTCCGACGGGACGGGCGATTCGGATTCGTCGGGTGAATCGGGCGAACGCTCGGACAGGCGCTCGAAGGGCGGCTCGGATGACGCGTCGCCTGACGGCGGCGCCGACGGAGATGGCACGGCGGACGGAACCGATGGCGCCGGCCCCGGCGAGGGCGGCACTTCGGGCGACGGCTCCGGTAACGGCGGCGCTTCCGGCGGAGGCGATGGCAGTTCCCGCCGGGGAGACGACCCCACGCAGGGGGCGCAAGGCGACGAGAGCTCGGGCGGCTCGGGCTCCGATGCTCCGCGTCCGTCTGAGGCTGCGGGCGACGACGAGGACGATGAGAGCGAGCAAGCGGGTGGCGAGCCTTCCGAGGGGGAGGATGCATCCGAAGACGGAGGAAATGCGGGCACGGATTCGCGCCCTGCAGACGAAAGCGAGGCAGACGACATGGAGCGTGACTACAGCTTCGACAACGGCACCAACGAGCAGCGCGACCCCGAGGAGGACCTGAAGGACTACGAGGATGACCCGTTCATCGTGACCCTGCGCAAGCGCTACATGCGCTTCGAACGCGGAGACTATCTCAAGATGAAGCTGCGCGAGCAGGAAAAGGAGCAGGTGCGGCAGAGCGCACATCCGCTCAAGGCGCCCGGCTTCAACGCAGATGCCGTGACGGGTCAGACACCCTACGAGTTCGGAACGCCGCGCAGCAGCCCGTTTTCGATGACCTACCGTCCCAAGCGCAAAGACTAGCCCGACCCCTCAAGGGCCGTCCACTCGGGGTCGGTTCTCGCTGGTCCCAATAGCAGACGGCGTCCGGTAGCAGAGCCAATGGGGTCGGTTCTCGGTGGCTATTTGTGGGCTACGCGCGGCGGGGCTTGCGCGCGGGTGCACCGTTTCGCCGCGCGTCCTTTCGAGCGGCGCTCTTGGGCGCCTTGCGCGCCTGGCCCGCCCCCTTGCGCTTCGGACCCTTGCCGGCCTTTCCCGGACGCACGAGGCACTTCTTGTCGTAGCCGATGAGGTCCTCGCGCCCCGCCTTCTTCAGCGCCTCGACGACGAGGTCGTGGTTTTTCGGGTTGCGGTACTGGATAAGCGCGCGCTGCATCGCCTTCTCGTGCGGATCGGTGGGGCAGTACACGCGCTCCATGGTGCGCGGGTCGATGCCGGTGTAGTAGATGCACGTCGAGACGGTCGACGGCGTGGGGTAGAAATCGGACACTTGCTCGGGGTTGTAGCCCAGGTCGCGGCAGAACTCGGCCAGCTCGACGGCCTCTTTCATCGTCGACCCCGGATGCGAGGACATGAGGTACGGCACGACGTACTGCTCTTTGCCGGCCTTCTTCGTCTCCTTGTCGAACTCGCGCACGAACTGCTGGTACACCTCGTTGCGGGGCTTTCCCATCACCTTGAGCACGGCGTTTGAGACGTGCTCGGGCGCCAGACGCAGCTGCCCGCTCACGTGGTAGTCCACGAGCTCGCGGATGAAGGAGCGGTCCTTGTCCAGCAGGCAGTAGTCGAAGCGGATGCCGCTGCGGATGAAGACCTTCTTGACGCCGGGCAGGGCACGGAGCTTGCGCAGCAGCTTGACGAAGCGCTTGTGCGACACCTCGAGCGCCTTGCAGGGCTCGGGGGACAGACAGCGCCGGTCGATGCAAGCGCCCGCTTTGAGCTGCTTGCCGCAGGCCGGTTTGAGGAAGTTGGCCGTCGGGCCGCCGACGTCGTTGATGTAGCCCTTGAAGGCAGGGTCGTGCGTCATCGCCTCGGCCTCCGCCAGAATAGACTCGTCGCTTCTGGACTGGATGATGCGCCCCTGGTGGAAGTTGAGCGCGCAGAAGGCGCACTCGCCCAGGCAGCCGCGGTTGCTGATGATCGAGAACTTGACTTCCTTGATGGCGGGGATCCCGCCCGCCTTCTCGTAGGAGGGGTGGTAGCTTCGCTCGTAGGGCAGCGCGTAGACGGCGTCCATCTCCTCGGTCGAAAGCGGCTCCGACGGTGGGTTCTGCACGACGAAGACGCCGTGGGGGTACTCCTCCACGACGGTGTGCGCCGAAAACGGGTCGAGGTTTCGGTACTGCATGCCAAAGCTCCTGGCGTAGACGCCCTTGTCCGCCTGCATCTGCTCGAAGGCGGGCAGGACCACCGGCTCAAAGCAATGGCCGATCGAGCGGCACTTGTACACGGTGCCGGGGATGAAGGTCAGGTCCTCCATCTTCAGCCCCGCCTGCAGCGCCTCGGCGATGGCGACGATGGACTTCTCGCCCATGCCGTAGCTCACGAGGTCGGCGCCGGAGTCGAGCAGGACCGAGCGGCGCAGCTTGTCGTCCCAGTAGTCGTAGTGCGAAAGCCTCCGCAGCGACGCCTCGATGCCGCCCAGGATGATCGGGGTGTGCTTGAATGTGCGCCTGATGAGGTTGCCGTAGACGACGCACGCGTGGTCGGGGCGCAGCCCCATCTTGCCGCCGGGCGAGTACGCATCGGTCTTGCGGCGGTGCTTGGCGACGGTGTAGTGGTTGACCATCGAGTCCATGTTGCCCGAGGACACGAGAAAGCCGAGCTTCGGTTCGCCGAACACGGCGATGCTGCTCGGGTCGCGCCAGTCGGGCTGCGCGATCACGCCCACCTTGAAGCCATGCGCCTCGAGCAGGCGCGTGATGATCGCCATGCCAAACGAGGGGTGGTCGACGTACGCGTCGCCGCTCACGTACACGAAGTCGACGCGGTCCCAGCCGCGCGCTTCCATCTCTTGTCGGTTCGTCGGTAAATAAGCCATAGCGGCATTATAGGCATGGCGCCTGCCGCGTGCCGCTATACTCGGTGCATGACCAACATTTCCGACATAGGCGCGCACGACAGCTACCGGACGATTGCCGCTTCGGGCACGTCGGAATACGTCGACCGCAAGAGCCGCTTCATCGGCCAGGTGCAGCACGTGGAATCCGAGCGCGAGGCGCGTGAGTTCATCGACGCGGTGCGGGCGACCTACCCGGACGCGCGGCACCACGTCTACGCCTACGTGCTGCGCGAGAACAACCGCGTGCGCTACTCGGACGACGGCGAGCCCAAGAAGACCGCCGGGCTCCCGGCGCTCTCGGTTATCGAGCATCTCGACCTGCGCGACGTCGTCTGCGTCGTGACCCGCTACTTCGGCGGGACGCTGCTGGGGACGGGCGGGCTGGTGCGCGCCTACACGAGCGCGGCGCAGGCGGCGTTTACCGACGCGCGCATCGTCAGCGTCATCTTGTGCGACGACATCCTCATAGCCGCCGACTACGGCACATACGAGCTGCTCCGCTACGAGCTCGACCAGCGCGGCGTGCAGGTCATCTCGACGGAGTTCGCGGGGGACGTGACCGTGACCATCCGCGTCCGACACGAGGACAGCGCCGCGACGGTTGCCTGGGTGACCGAGCTTTCGCAGGGCAAAGCGGACGTCCTCGTCGACGAGCCGGCGATGCGTCCCTTCGATGAGCCCATCTGCCCTGTACAATAGGGGTGACGATTCGCAAGGGGGTGGCGTGCCATGGCTTTTGTCGAGTTCCACGACGTGCGCAAGGTCTACAAGATGGGCGAGGTCGAAGTCGCCGCGGTAGACGGCATGAGCTTTTCCATCGAGCGCGGCGAGCTGGCGGTGCTCGTCGGCCCCTCCGGGTCGGGCAAGACCACGCTCCTCAACATGCTGGGCGGCATGGACAGCTGCACGTCGGGCACGATCTTGCTCGATGGCAGAAATATCAGCTCCTATTCGGATAAAGAGCTCGTCCAGTACCGCCGCCACGACATCGGCTTCGTCTTCCAGTTCTACAACCTGGTCCAAAACCTCACGGCGCTCGAGAACGTGGAGCTCGCCGCCCAGATCTGCACCGACCCGCTGCCGGCAGACGAGGCCCTGCGCCTCGTCGGGCTCGAGCACCGCATGGACAACTTTCCCGCGCAGCTCTCCGGCGGCGAGCAGCAGCGCGTCGCCATCGCCCGCGCGCTGGCGAAAAATCCAAAGCTCCTGCTCTGCGACGAGCCGACCGGCGCGCTCGACTACCGCACGGGCAAGGCCGTCTTGCGCCTGCTGCAGGAGGCATCTACCGTCCACGGCGCGACGGTCGTGCTGATCACCCACAACACCGCGTTCACCGCCATCGCCGATCGGGTCATCCACATCAAGGAAGGCAAGGCGAAGCGCGTCGAGGTCAACGCCCATCCCGTCTCCGCCCTCGAGCTCGAGTGGTAGGCACGCCATGGCGAGCAGGGCGTTTCACACCGAAGTCCGCCGGTCGATCGCGCAGTCGCTCGGTCGCTTCCTCGCCATCGCCATAATCGTCGCGCTCGGGGCGGGGTTCTTCGCGGGCCTGCGCATGACCTCCGTCGACATGCACCTGTCCGCCGATAGGTTCTACGACGAGGCGAACTTCAGCGATATCCGCGTCGCGAGCACCTTGGGGCTCGACGACGAGGAGCTTCGGATGCTCGAGTCCACCGAAGGCGTCGAGGCTGTGCAGCCGCAGCGCGAGGCGGATTCGTATGCCGAGGCAAACGGCGCCCGCTACGTCGTGCGCTTCGAGGACATTCACGGAGATGGCTCGGGCGGGGCAGGGCCTTCGGCTTCGAGCATCAACCAGCCGCAGCTCGTCGAGGGCGCGTGGCCGTCCAACGCGGGCGAATGCGTCGTCTCCGCAGATGCGGTGCTCGATGTGCCCCTCGAGGTAGGGGACACGCTGACGCTGCAGGCGGCTCCCAACAGCAGCTCTTACGATGCCCTGACCAGCAAGGAGTTCGTCATCGTCGGGAAGGTACGGTCGCCGTACTACGTGTCCACGACGAGCTTCGGGACGACCGAGCTCGGAGACGGCCGCGTGGACACCTACGCGTTCGTTTCGCGAGACGCCTTCGACGAGTCTCAGCCCTACGCGGGCGCCTATCTCACGGTGACGGACGCACGCGACCTGCTCTACCCGAGCGATGCCTACGACGCTGCAGTCGACCCGGTGGTGGCCAGGCTCGAAGACGCGGCAGACGATTTCAACGAGAGCAGGCTTTCCGCTGTCAAGGACAAGGCGCAAGAAGAGCTCGACGACAAACGCGCGGACTTCGAGCGCGAGAAGGCGGATGCCGAGGACAGGCTCGATGCCGCACGGGAAAAGCTCGAAACGGCAAAGGGGCAGCTCGACCGCTCGAAGGCCCAGCTCGACGCGTCCGCTGGGCAGCTCTCCCAGTCCCGCTCGCAACTCGAGTCCGCAAAAGCGCAGCTCGATGCGAACGCGGCTGATATCGCGCAGGCGCGGACGCAGGTGGCAGAGGGGAGAGCCCAGCTCGACGAGGCGCGCGCCAAGCTCGATGCGCTTGTGGCGGCGGGCATGGCGACGCGCGAGCAGCTCGCCTCGCAGTACGCCGCACTCGACGCGCAGGCCTCCCAGCTCGATGCCGCACAGCAGCGCATCGCCGAATACGACGACGCCTATGCCGCATACGAAGCGGGGGCAGCCAAGCTCGAGGCGGGGCAGCGCCGCTACGACGAGGGCGTCGCGCAATACGAGGCGGGCCTCGAGTGCTACGAGCAGGGGCGTGCGGAATACGAGACGAACCGTGCGAAGGCGAACTCCGAGTTCGCCGATGCCGCCCAGAAGCTCGACGACGCGCAGGCGGATATCGACGCGATCGAGAACCCGAGCTGGTACGTGCTCGACCGCTCCAAGAACGTCGGCGCGCAAAGCCACATCAGCGATGCCGACCGCATCGAGCGCATCGCGCAGGTCTTCCCGCTCATCTTCTTCCTGGTCGCGGCACTCGTCGCGCTCACGACCATGACGCGCATGGTGGAGGAGGAGCGCGTTCTCATCGGCACGCATAAGGCGCTGGGGTACCGCAACGCGACGATCATCTCCAAGTACTTCGTGTACGCGTTCGTGGCGAGCGCTGCAGGTGCCGTCGTCGGCATCGGCGTGTTCTCGCAGCTGCTGCCCTCGCTCATCATTCGCGCATACGGCACGATCTACGCCATTCCCGTCGTCGACACGCCGCTCGATATCCCCATCGCGCTTGCTTCGTTCGGCCTCGGCGTCGGAATCACGGTCGGCGCGACGTGGCTTGCCGCGGCGGCAACCCTGCGCGAGTCGCCCGCCGCGCTCTTGCTCCCGCGCGCTCCCAAGCCGGGCAAGCGCATCCTGCTCGAGCACATCGGGCCGCTGTGGCGCCGCCTGTCGTTCACGGGAAAGGTGACGGCGCGCAACCTCTTCCGCTACAAGCGCCGCTTCTTCATGGCGCTCATCGGCATCGCGGGCTGCACGGCGCTGTTGCTCACGGGGCTTGGGCTGCATGACGGCATCAACGACATCCTCGACAAGCAGTTCGGCGAGCTGCTGCACTACAACATGACCGTGCAGGTGGACAAGGACCAGACCGACGCCGAGCGTGACGCCACCCTCGAGGCGATCGACCAAAGCCCACTCGTCGAGCGCATGACCGCCGTCCAGATGGAGCCCGCCGTCGTGCGTTCCGCGAATTCGGACAGAGACGAGCGCGCCACGATCGTGGTCCCACAAGATGCCGTCGAGCTTCCCGAGTACGTGACGCTCAGGACGCGTCTGGGGCATGAGCCGCTCGACCTCACCGACGAGGGCGCCATCGTGAGCGAGAAGCTCGCCGCTCAACTGGGGGTGGGCGTCGGAGACACGATCGAGACCTACGAGCAGAACAGCGTGGGCGACGCGACGGGCGAGGGGCACCCGGTGAAGGTCGCGGGAATCGCCGAGTACTACACGGGGCAGTACGTCTACCTCACGCCTGCCTGCTACGAGGCCGCCTACGGCGAGGCCCCCGCGTTCACGAGCTATCTCGCTGCAGCGCCCGGCACGCTCGAGGAGCGGACCGCGCTGCAAAACCAGCTGCTCGACATCGGGCACGTGCAGGTCGTCAGCTACTACGACGAGGTCGTGGGCACGTACCAGAAGATGCTCAAGACTGTCGACTCGGTCGTGTGGATCTTGGTGGTGGCAGCGGCGGCGCTCGCCTTCGTGGTGCTGTACAACCTGACCAACATCAACATCACCGAGCGCATCCGCGAGATCGCGACGCTCAAGGTGCTCGGCTTCACGCCCGCCGAGGTCAACGCCTACATCTTCAGGGAGACGTTTCTGCTCACGCTGTTCGGCGCGCTTCTCGGCTGCGTGCTCGGCGTGGGCATGGAGAGTTTCGTCATCACGACGGCAGAAGTCGACCAGATGATGTTCGGTCGCGAGATCCATCTCTTGAGCTTTGCCATCGCGTTCGTCTTGACGCTCGCGTTCTCGCTGCTCGTCATGCTGTTCATGAAGCGCAAGCTCGACCGCGTCGACATGGTGGAAAGCCTCAAGTCCGTCGAGTAATCAACATGCAATCGACAGAGCGCCCCGGGGCACAGCGCGTGCGGGTAGCGCTACACTACAGGGCAGTCAACAGCTGAAAGGACCTTTGCATGAAAATCGAACCCGAGCAGCTCGACGTGCTGCGCACGTATCTGGCTTCCATCTACGACGCCTGCGAGAAGGCGAGCGCCGCGGGGGTGAGCGCGACGGTCAACGGCGAGAAGCTCAACTTGCGCCAGCTGTTCGAGATCGAGACGACGGCGTACCTGATGTACCTGAGCGCTTCGGATAACGTCATCGAAGAAGACGAGGTCGCCTTCATCAACAGCCTCATGAGCCGCACGTATTCCCTCGACGACTGCGTCAAGTTCATCGAGTCGAGCCAGATGAGCGCCGAGGAGTTCCTGTCGCAGCCACCCGTCTCGTTCAAGCTACTCGCCGCGTATGGCGGCGCGGACTACGCCGATGCCATGGACGCCCTCATCAGCTTCTACGATGTGCTGGGCATGGCGCTCAGCGAGGTCGACGACAATCTCGCGCTGCCCGAGCGCAATGCCTACAAGAGCTTCGTCTACATGCTCCGCGGCTACAAGGCGCTCAACGAGCCCCAGCAGGACTAGCGGCGAACGTTTTACGCCGTGCACGCGGCCGCGCGGATCGCTTCATTTGCCCGCGCCATTTTTCTCGCTGTGCATAAGACCTAACAGCTGAGCCAACAGCAAAGGCCCCCGATTATCGCCTCGTCGGCGATGGTCGGGGGCCTTGTCGTGCACGCGGGGCGTCCTTGGTG
>CACZQA010000022.1 GCA_902783175.1 uncultured Coriobacteriaceae bacterium | reverse complement strand
GCGGTTGCCAGGTTGTCGAAGGTCTCGGGCTCGTTCGTGCGCGCCTGGACGAGCGCCTCGATGCGGGCGATCGTCTCGACGGGCTCGAACATGCCGACCGACGTCACCGCGGAGATGCAGTCGGGCGCAAGCCCCTTGTCGCGTGCGATGACCTCGAGGCGCGTGGCGAAGAAGTCGCGCACCGTCTTGTGCACTTCGGCGTAGTCGAACTCGACGACGTTTTTGTAGTTATCGAGCGCGGCCTTGATGAGGATCTCGAGCGAGACCTCGACGCCGGAGAGCAGGATGTTGATGATGCCGATGGCGGCACGGCGCAGCGCGAACGGGTCGGAAGAGCCCGTCGGGCCCTGGCCGATCGCGAAGATGCCGCAGATGGTGTCCATCTTGTCGGCGAGCGCGGTGACCTTGCCCGCGAGATTGCGGGGCAGCTCGTCGCCCGCGAAGCGCGGACGGTAGTGGTCGGTGATGCCGAGCGCGACGTCGGAGGTCTCCCCCGCCGCCTTGGCGTAGTGGCCGCCCATGATGCCCTGCAGCACGGTGAACTCGACGACGGCGCTCGTGATGAGGTCGGCCTTGCACAGGTACGCGCAGCGCAGCGCATCCTCGCGCTGCTGGCCGTCGATCCTCGCGTCGAGGCAGATAGCCTTGGCGTTTTCGACGATGCGCATGGTCTTGTCGCGCACGGTGCCGAGCTTTTCCTGGAAGACGACGGAATCGAGCCCGTCGACGTATGCCTCGAGCGGCTTGCGGAGGTCTTCTGCCACGAAGAACGCGGCATCGTCCAGACGGGCGCGGACGACGCGCTCGTTGCCCTCGCGGATCGTGTCGGAGTACTGCGGGTCGCCGTTGCTCACGATGATGAACGCGTTGTCGAGCGTGCCATCGGGCTGGTACATCGGGAAGTAGCGCTGATGCTCGAGCATGGCGTCGGTGATGATCTCGGGCGGAACGTCCAAGAAGCGCTCGTCGAAGTGGCCGACGAGCACGGTCGGGTACTCGACGAGGTTCACGACCTCGTCGAAGGTCTTCTTGGGGGTGTCGGCCTTGAGGCCTGTCTCGGACTCGACGGCGTTGATCTGGCTGCGGATGATCTCTGCGCGCTTCTTGGCGGAGGGGACGACCTTCATGTCCTTGAACGCGTCGAAGAAGGTCTCGGCGCTGGCAATCTCGAACTCGCGGTTGGCCATGAGCCTGTGCCCGCGCGTCGTGCGCCCAGCCGTGAGGCCGGCGTACTCGACGGGGACGACCGTCTCGCCGAGCAGCGCGAGAAGCCACCTGATCGGACGCGAGAACGTGACGTGCCCTCGGCCCCAGCGCTGAGAGCGCGGCCATGCGATGCCGGCGATGAGGCCGGCCAGGATGTCGGGGAGCAGCTCGAGCGTCGGCACTGCGGGCTTCTCGACGATGGCGTAGACGTACTCGACGCCCTTCTCGTCGGTCTCGCGGATGAGGTCGGCGGCCGTCAGGCCCTTGCCACGGGCAAAGCCCTCGGCGGCCTTCGTCGGGTTGCCGTCCGCATCGAAGGCGATCTTTGCTGCCGGCCCCTTCGAGCGCTGCGTGAGCGCCTCGGTCGTGTCGGCGACGTCTTCGACCGCGATGATGATGCGGCGCGGGGTCGAGCAGGTCTTCACGCCGCCATGGGCGATGCGCGCCTCGTCGAGGGCGGCTTCGGTCTGGGAGACGAGCTTTTTCGTGGCGTCGTAGAGCGGGCCGGACGGGATCTCCTCCGTGCCGATCTCGAAGATGAGCTTCTGCCTATTCATGGGAGACCCCCTTCTCGTCACACGTATCGTCTGCGGGACGCGGGCCGTCCTGCGACTCGATGTAGGCTCCGCCCTTCTCCACGACGTGCTCCAGATAGGACTCGCAGCATGCCTTGGTGACGGTGCGCACGCGCAAGATGTAGTGCTGGCGCTCCGTCGCCGAGATGGCGCCGCGGGCGTCGAGCAGGTTGAACGCGTGGCTGCACTTCATGACGCAGTCGTAGGCGGGCAGCGGCAAGCCGAGCCCGATGAGCCTGTTGCACTCGCGCTCGCACGCGTCGAAGCGCTTGAAGAGCATGTCGGTGTCGGCGAACTCGAAGTTGTAGGCGCTCTGCTCGCGCTCGTTTTCGTAGAAGACGTCGCCGTAGGTGAACTTGGACCCGTCGGGAGACTCGGACCAGACGAGGTCGTAGACCGAGTCGACGCCCTGGATGTACATGGCGAGGCGCTCGAGGCCGTAGGTGACCTCTGCGGGCACCGGGTCGCACTCGATGCCGCCGACCTGCTGGAAGTACGTGAACTGAGTGACCTCCATGCCGTTGAGCCAGACTTCCCAGCCAAGGCCCCACGCGCCGAGCGTCGGGCTCTCCCAGTCGTCCTCGACGAAGCGGATGTCGTGCTTCTCGGGCTCGATGCCG
>CACZQA010000021.1 GCA_902783175.1 uncultured Coriobacteriaceae bacterium | reverse complement strand
ACGGCGACCAGCGTGTAGCCGCCTCCCGCTTGAAGTGGCTTTCCCGGTTGCAGCCCTCCCGATTCCGCGCCGAACGCAGCGCGCAGCGCATCGATGGCCGCGTCGTCAATCGCGACGACCGACCAGGGGTCTGCCTCCAGAATAAGCGAGGCGAGACCGCCGTGCTGGGCAGCCTCGCCTGTAGTGAGCACCGAGCAGCCCGACTCGTGACCGAGTGCGGTCGCTGCCGATTGGAGCGCATTGATAACGGCCTGGTCCACCGGATGGCTCGTCAGAACCATCATCGTCGCATCGAGCGCCCCGTACATGTTGCAGCCCGCTCGCTCTAGACGGCGGTGACGGTGACGCCGTTGTCCTTGTCGTCGCGGTCGATCGCGTCTTGCGCCTCGTCGAGGAGTGCGCGCACGTCGTCGAGCGCGGACTGAATCTCTTGGAGCTTCTTTGCCGAACGCTCCATGCTGCCGCCATCTGCTAGATGGTACATGCGGTGCGTCCAGCGGCGCGTCAGGGCAATCGTCTCGTCAATCTGGGTAACCGTGTCTTTGAGCTGCTGGGTATTAACGCCATTCGCGCACATGCTGTCTCCTCTTCACGATGTTCACACGGCCTGATAAGCCGTAACACTAATCTTTCAGTCGTAACAACGTGATAGTAACACCATCTCTTGCACCCCACGTTACAATCCCGCAAAAGGGCAGCAGGCTCGATGAGGGCAAGTTCGAAAAAAGTTTTCGATTATCTTCGAATATGCGTTGACGGGATTCGAGACAGTGTTATTATATTCGAGCTGTGTTAAGCGGCATTACCTCAGCTGGATAGAGGGACTGACTACGAATCAGTACGTCGGGGGTTCGAATCCCTCATGCCGCACCAGTCAAAATCGAAAGGCCACCTCCGGGTGGCCTTTTTCTTTCCTACAAATGCCACCGCTAATGAAAAAGCCCGCAGCAGGGCGTGTACCCCGCTGCGGGCTTTTTGCAATTTGCGCGCAATGCCTCGCTTAGAATTTGTCGGCCAGCGCCGCTGCTTGCGCGCAGCCGTCCGTCTTGGCGATGTCGCCGACGGCATCTACGCCGGGCACGAGAACGTTTCCGACCATGTCCCATTTGCAGAGCTTCGCACCGCGCTCGATGGGCTTGACTGCGCCGTCGAACACCGTCATGTCGCTTTCCTGGCAGCAGGAGATGAGTGCCACCTTCTTGCCCTTGAAGTCCTTGCCGCCCACGAAGAACGAGAAGATGTTGTCGATGATGCACTTCGTCTGGCCAGGAATGCTGTACCAGTAAATCGGGAACGAGAAAACCCAGCCTTCCGCCTCGAGCAAGTCGTCGGCGATCTTGTTGAAATCGTCGTCGAAGCTGCAAGCCTTGCCCGTCTTGAAGCAGGTCATGCAGCCATGGCACCCGTTCAGGTTCATCTTGGCCGCGTTGAATTCCTTGACCTCGTGTCCCTTGGCACGCGCTGCCTCGATAAAGGCGTCGGCCATGGTGTTGGAGTTGCCGCCCTTGCGGTCGCTCCCCTTGATAACGACAATCTTGCTCATCGCATTCCCCTTCCAGATTGAACGTGAGTAACGTTTATTGTAGAACTCGGGCACGCCATCTGGGATGAATTGTCCCTCGGATTCCGCGTGCCCCATCATCGTCGCGCCGCGTAAGAGAAGGCATGCGAATCTACGGCCTGATGTAGCACACGGGCTTGTTTGAGATTGTCGTACCTCCCTGGCCAATCAGAATCTTCTCGAGCGTGCCGTCGACGGGAGCGGTGATGAACTTCGACTCGTCCCCCGCCTCCATGCTTGCGATGGATTCCCCTTCGTGGACGCGATCGCCCTCGGATTTGAGCCAGTAGACATGGCGCATGCCCTGCATAACGACAACTGGAACAGTCTTCGAATCGCCCATCATGCTCACCCCAACTCGCGTAGTTTTGAGCCTTGAACTGCTCTGACTCTAATTATAGTCGCCATAAATAGAGAGTGAACGCGATATATAGATGAACGTATCTTCTCGTTCCCTTTTACATAGATGTCTCACAGCACCGGAACGCAGGTTTTCTCATACCCCACACCCGTATCGACGTCCATGATGTCTACGCGGATGCCGTACGCCTCGCGCATATTCCCATCCGTGAGGATTTCGTCGGCCGTGCCGTAAAGGTAGCGACTGTGCGGCAAGATAAGCACGCCCGTGCCTTCGCACATGAACAGGTGGTTGGGATTGTGCGTCGTCATGACAACGCCGAGACCCCGATCGTGCGCGAGCTCTTTGGCCAATCGCACAAGCGAGACCTGGTTGCCAAAGTCCAGATTCGATGTCGGCTCATCCATGAAGAGATACTCGGGCTGCTGGGCAAGCGCGCGGGCGATGAGGACCATCTGTCGCTCTCCGCCGGAAAGCTCCGTGTACACACGACCCGCGAGCTTGCCAATCCCGAGCTCATCCAGCACCTCTTCGACGATTTCGTAGTCGGCAGCACCCGGACGTGAGAACATGCCAACGTGCGAGGAGCGCCCCACGGCGACGACATCGCGCACGTAGAACGCGAACGGCGCCTGATGCGCCTGAGGCACATAGGCGACTTTGCGCGCAAAGTCGCGGCGGGGCATCTTCAGGGCGTCTTCGCCATCGAGGGTCACGCTGCCGCCCAACATCGGCTGCAGCCCCAGAATGCTCTTGAACAGCGTCGTCTTCCCGACGCCGTTGGGACCGAGCAGGCACACCACGCTTCCCGGGACGATATCGACGTTGAAGTGCTCGAGCACACGCTTCGAACCATAGCCGACCGAAGCATCGCGCACGCTCATGCACGGCACGACCTCCGATGCCTCGCCTGCGGGACCTTTCACAGCCAGTCCTTTCTCCCCTTGAACAGCACCCACAAAAACAGCGGAGCGCCGATAATCGCGGTCACGACCGAAAGCGGCAGCGCGGTGGGACAGGCGCGGGCGCAGATGTCGACGAGCACCATGAAGGCGGCCCCTCCGATCATCGCGTTGGGAAGCAGCGACTGGTAATCCGGTCCGGAGAGGAGCCTGACCATATGCGGGATGATGAGCCCAACCCATCCGACGACACCACAGTAGCTGACGCTCGCCGAGGTCAGAAGCGTGGCGCAGCAGACGATGATGCCGCGCACACGCTTGACGTTGACGCCCATCGACGACGCCTCCTCATCCCCAAACGAAAGCGCGTTGATGCGCCAGCGCACGCACAGCAGCGGGATGGAGCCGGCGCAGAAGATGAGAAACAGCGCGGCAATCGACTGCGGAGACGAGGTCCGGGCAAAGCTCCCCATGATCCAGTACGTAATCTCGGGGAGCTGCGTGTCCGAGTCGGCCAGATACGTCAGCAGAGAGACGAATGCCGAGAACAGCGAGGACATGACGACGCCGCATAGAATCATGACGATGATGGTGCCGTTCCCCCTGCCGATGCTCTTGGATGCCACGACGACCAGAAATACCGTCAGTAAACCGAAGGCAAAGGCCAGCCCCTGGGTGGCAATCGAGCCGAGCCCGAAGAAGATCGCGATGACGGCACCGAGCGAGGCGCCGTTCGAGACGCCGAGGATATCGGGAGCCACCAGGGGATTCTTCAAAATCCCCTGGTAGGATGCCCCCGATGCGGAAAGCGCTGCCCCGACGAGCATGGCCAAGACGATGCGCGGCAGACGAACCTGGAACAGCAGCGATTGAGAGAGCTGTCCTCTCGCGTCGAGCGTGCCGGTGGCAGTTCCCCACAAAACGGAGAACACCTCGGGCAGGGGCATTGCATAATGCCCGACCCCCAGCGACAGCAGCGCCGATGCGATCAGCACGGCGATCAGGGCCGCCCGTACTATGCGGCCACGCAAGCGAGCGGATACGTTCATGGATTCAGACCGGCCTCGCAGTCTAACGCGTTACAGCGCTGGATTGTCCCGCGAGGATCCCCTCGACGGCAGCATCGTCCAGATCGTAGCTGTAGAACTCCTTGAAGAAGTCCTTGACGGCGGTCTTTGCGTCGTAGTCCCCGGCAAGGTCGGGATAAACCTGCGACACGAGCCACATCGGCACCATGGCGCCTTCTCCGGACCTGACAATCCACAGGTACGCGCCCTGCGGGGAGACGAGCACATGATTGTTGGCGATTGCCGTCACCTTTGAAAGCGCAGGGTTGCTCATGAGCGCCTCTTTGCCCTCCTGCGAGTTGGTGATAATCCATTCGGGATTCATCTGCGCAATGCTCTCGGCGTCGATGGTAATGCCCTGGGCACCGCCGCCGCTCTTGTTGCCCGAGTTCTGCCCATTGCTACCCGAGCTCTGCCCATTACTGCCAGCAGAAGATTTCTGCAGGTCGGCAGCAACGTTCGTAAGCCCAGCCGCCTCGAAGTACTCGTTCATGATGTCGCTCGAGTTGACCGTCGTGAAGCTTCCCGAGTTGTACATCGCCTCGAGGATCGTCTGCTTGTCGCCAACCGTTGCCGTCGCGTTTTGGGCATCGGAAAGCTGCTGCTTCCAATACGTGGAGAACTTCTGCGCCTGCTGTTGGTAGTCCCCGCCGAGAATCTCACCAATGAGCTCAGTCGCATCGCAGAGCTCGTCCACGGTCGAGACCGAGTTGATCGGCACGAACGCGATTCCCGCCTGCTCGAGCTGGTCGAGCTGGTCGTCGGAGTACATGCTCTGGACGCCAAAGACCACCTGCGTACCAGACGCGATCAAGTCCTCGACCGACTGGGCGGAATAGTCGTT
>CACZQA010000020.1 GCA_902783175.1 uncultured Coriobacteriaceae bacterium | reverse complement strand
CGAAAAGACGTGCCCGCAGGGCCCCGAGGTCCGGGCGTGGTACTATGCGCTGCTCGACTACGGCGCGCACCTGAAGAAGGTGTTGCCCAATCCGAGCCGCCGCAGCAAGCACCATGTCAGACAGAGCAAGTTCGAGGGAAGCCACCGCCAGAAGCGCGCCTACCTCTTGCGCCGTGTGCTCGAGGGGCCTGCGACGCAAGAGGCGCTCGCCGCCGACCTGTCGGCTGCCGAGCAACGTGCGGGGCGCGACGCCGTGCCTGCCGAGGAGGTGCGGGCGATTCTCGACGAGCTTTGCTCCGAAGGCTTCATCTTCTTGGGGGCAGATGGCCGCTGGTCCTGCGCCGAATAGCAAACGGCGCCGCACTCCTGGGAGGGGCAGGGGGCGCCAGCGTCTTCTCGCCATGGGGCACCGCCATGTCCCCGCGCGCAGGTGCGCATGGTAGAATTCGCGCAATGTCTTGTTGAGAGGACTGGTTTCACGCATGGCGCAGCACAAACCGATATACGCGTTTCTCGGCCCGGAGGGCACGTTCAGCGACCAGGCGGTCCGCACGTTCGTGAGCAAGGGCAGGCTCGCCGCCGAATACGAGCCGCTGCCATGCGACAGCATGTCCGACGTGTTCGAGGCGGTCGACCGCGGCAAGGCCGACTACGGGGTCGTGCCCATCGAGAACTCACTCGAAGGCCCGGTCACGACGGTGCTCGACGCCTTTGCCTTCACGACCCGCGCGGAGATTCTCGGCGAGGTCGCGCTCGACATCCATCAGTCGCTCATCCTCGCGAAAGGTGCCACGCTCGACGGCGTCACGGCCATCGCCTCGCATCCGCAGGGCATCGGCCAATGCCGCCGCTGGCTGAACCGCTTCCTGCCCGACCGCCAGCTCAGGCTCGCCGATTCCACGGCAGCGGCCGTCGCCATGGCGGTCGAGGACGCAAGCGTCGCGGCGGTCGGTTCCACGCTCGCCGCCGAGCTCATGGGCGCCGACGTCTACGAGGAGGCCATCGAGGACAACCTGAGCAGCCAGACGCGCTTCGTGCTCATCGGGCGCGGTCCGGTCGCGCACGACGGTCCCGGCAAGTCCACGCTCGCGCTGTTCATCCAGTCCGACCGCGCGGGCGTCCTGCAGATGATCTTGTCCGAGTTCACGTACGCGGGCATCAACCTGACGATGATCCAGTCGCGCCCCACCAAGCGCGAGCTGGGCGATTACATGTTCTTCGTGGACATCGACGGGTATGCGGACGATCCGGACATTGCCATCGCGCTCAACTGCCTGCGCATGAAGCTGCGCGAGGTGCGGATTATCGGTTCGTATCCGCGCGCGGTCTGAGCTCCTGCAGCCGTTGCTTTATACTGTCAGCATGATTTCCTGGGTACACTACCTCATCGTCTTCGCCGTTGCCGTTGCGGTGACTGTTGCACTTGTGCCCGCCGTGAGAAAGCTCGCCGTTCGCGTTGGGGCGGTGGACGAGCCCGGTCCGCGGCGCGTCAACAAGAAGCCCATCCCTCGCATGGGCGGCCTTGCCATGTTCGGCGGCATCGCGGCGGCGGTACTGTTCGAGTACCTGCTCGAGCTCGCACAGGTCTGGCCCGGCCCGTTGCTCACGCTCGCTCCCGACGACTTCCGCATGGTCGGCGTGGTCATCGGCATCGCCGTCATCGTCGTGGTCGGCGTCATCGACGACATCTACTCGCTCAAGCCGCTCGTCAAGTTTGCGGGGCAGATCCTCGCCGCCTGCATCATCGCGTTCACGGGCACGCTGTTCGCCCATTTCCACATGCCCGGCACGCCCCAGATCATCAGCCTGGGGTTCTGGGCATACCCGATTACGATCTTCTACCTGGTCGCCTTCGTCAACGTCATCAACCTGATCGACGGGCTCGACGGGCTCGCGGCGGGCATCACCGCCATCTCCGCGCTCACGCTGTTCGTCATGATGACGACGATGTCGAACAACCTGGCGGCGCTCATGGCCATCGTCCTGGCGGCCGTCTGCATCGCGTTTCTGTTCTTCAACTTCAACCCCGCGAGCATCTTCATGGGCGACTCCGGGTCGATGCTGCTCGGGCTGATGCTCGGCACCATCTCGCTGCTCGGCGTCGCGCGCTTCGCGTCGATCACGACCACGCTCGTCCCGATCATCATCGCGTTCGTCCCGATCATCGACACGTTCGGGGCGATCGTACGCCGCCTGCGCGGGCACAAGCGCATCGACGAGGCCGATTCCGGCCATATCCACCATCGGCTGCTGCTGCGCGGCTACTCGCAGCGCAAGGCGGTGCTGCTCATCTACCTGTGGACTGCCGTGCTCTCCATCGGCACGCTCGTCATGTGGGAGGTCGGCGGCGCGGCCAAGTACATCTCGTTCATCGCGCTCGTCATTCTCTCGGCCATCATCGTGTGGCGCCTCGGGCTGTTCGGACCCGTGCGCCAGCGCCACGGCAGGGGAGTCGTCGTCTACTCCAACAAGGGCATCGACCCCGATCCCGACGCCCCCGCGCACCACCGCCGCAAGAACAACTGACACGAGGGGCCGTGGGTATCGGTTCTCCTGCCCGTGTCCGCGCCTGTGCTCGTGCTCGTGACAAACCGGATAGCTCCTGACCATATACGTGACAAACCGGCTAGGCTCTGGCCATTTTTGGCCAATGCCTTGCCAATCTGTCACGTATATGGCCAATGCCTTGCCGGTTTGTCGCAGCAGCCAAAATGGCACGATACCCACGGCCCCTCGTGTCAGTTTGGGTCAAAGGGACACCCCGTCCCCGTTCCTTCCGTCATGCGAGGGGGCGGATATTCGCTACTATGGAGCCCATGGAAAACAAGCAGACATACGACAGCTCCTGGG
>CACZQA010000019.1 GCA_902783175.1 uncultured Coriobacteriaceae bacterium | reverse complement strand
GCCATTCTAGCGAGAGGGTTAACTCGCGTTCTAGGGGTTCAGGGGGCCTTTCAGCCCCCTTTAAGCTTGAAACGCGAGCTAATCTCTTAGTTGGCGACCACGTTCACGACCGTCGGGGCGACGATGGTCTTGCGGACGGTCTTGCCCGCGATGCGGTCGGCGACGGCCTCGAGTGCCGCGTCGATAATGGCCTGCTCGTCGGCGTCTGCCGGGGTCGTAATCTTGGCGCGAACCTTGCCGCCAATCATGACGGCGCGCTCGACCTCGTCTTCGGCCGCCTGGGCCTCGTCGTAGGTCGGCCACTGCTGCTGATACACGCTGCCCTCGTTGCCGAGCGCCGCAGTCCACAGCTCGTCGGCCCAGTGCGGGGCATAGGGCGAAAGCAGCCTGACGAGCGTGTCGGCGACCTGCGCGCACAGCTTCTGGTCGCGCTGCTCGGCCGGCTTCTTCAGGTAGTCGGCAGTCGCGTTGGAGAGCTCCATGATCGCCGCGAGGGCAGTGTTGAAGTTGAAGCGGGCGATGTCCTCGGTGACCTTGCGAATCGTCTGGTGCAGTTTGCGGTTGAACGCCTTGGCGTCCTTGGAGTCGTCGGTGCTCGTGCCGCCCTCTTCTGCCAGCGTCCACACCTGGTTCCAGACGCGCTTCAAGAAGCGCTCCATGGCAGCGCAGCCCTTGTCGTCCCACTGCAGGTCCTTGTCGGGCGGGGCCATGAACAGGATGTAGGCGCGCGCCGCGTCGACGCCGTAGTTGGCGATGACGTCTTCGGGCGAGACGACGTTGCCCTTGGACTTGGACATGGTCTCGCCGTGCTCGTCTTTGACCATGCCCTGGCACAGCAGGTTCGTGAACGGCTCGTCGAAGTCGACCATGCCGAGGTCACGGGCGACCTTGGTCCAAAAACGGCTGTAGAGCAGGTGCAGGATCGCGTGCTCGATGCCGCCGATGTACTGGTCGACCGGCATGTAGTGGTTGACCTTGGCGCTGTCGAACGGCGCGGCGTCGTTGTGCGGGTCGGTGTAGCGCATGTAGTACCACGAGGAGCACGTGAACGTGTCCATCGTGTCGGTCTCGCGGTGCGCGGGCTTGCCGCACTTGGGGCAGGTGCACTCGTAGAACTCCTTGCTGTCCTTGAGCGTCTCGCCCGCGGCGATGTCGATGTCCATGGGCAGCGTGATGGGGAGGTCTTCCTCGTTGACCGGGACGATGCCGCAGTCGTCGCAGTACACCATGGGGATGGGGTTGCCCCAGTAGCGCTGGCGGCTGACCAGCCAGTCGCGCAGGCGGAAGTTGACCGTGCCCTCGCCGCATCCGTGCTCTTCGAGCCAGGAAATCACGGCGGCGGCGCCTTCGGAACCCTTGCCGCCCTTCATGCCGGTGAACTCGCCGGATTGCACCATGATGCCGGGCTCGGCATTTGCCTGGTCCCAGTCGACCATGCTCACGACGCGCTCTTTCTCGTCTTTCAGCTGCTCGTAGAGCGGGTCGTTCTCCTCGACGATGACGGGCGGGATGTCCAGGCCGTATTTCTTGGCGAACTCGAAGTCGCGCTGGTCGCCCGAGGGGACGGCCATGACAGCACCGGTGCCGTAGTCGGTCAAGACGTAGTCTGCGATCCAGACCGGGACCTTCATCCCGTTGACTGGGTTGACGACGTAGCGGCCGGTAAAGGCTCCGTGCTTCTCGTAGTCGCTCATCGTGCGCTCGACGGCGGTCGTCTTCTCGGCGATGCGGATGACCTCGTTGCACGCTTCCTCGTAGGGGGTGCCCGCGATCAGGCTCTTGACCAGCTCGTGCTCGGGCGCGAGCAGGAAGAACGAGCAGCCGAACAGCGTGTCGGCGCGGGTCGTGAACACGGTGATCTTGGTATCGGTGGGCTCACCTTGCTCGTCGCACAGCGTGAAGTCGACGTGCGCGCCCTCGGAACGGCCGATCCAGTTGGCCTGCATCTGCTTGACGCGCTCGGGCCAGCCGTCGAGCTGGTCGAGGTCGTCGAGGAGCTCCTGGGCGTAGTCGGTTATCTTGAGGTACCACTGGTCGAGCTCCTTGCGCTCGACGACGCTGTGGCAGCGCCAGCACGTGCCCTGCTCGACCTGCTCGTTGGCGAGCACGGTCTTGCAGCTCGGGCACCAGTTGACCGGGTTGCTCTTGCGGTAGGCGAGGCCCTTCTCGTACATCTTGAGGAAGAACCACTGGCCCCAACGGTAGTAGTCCTCCTTGCAGGTGATGACGGTGCGGTCCCAATCGTAGGAAAGGCCCATGCGCTTGAAGCTAGCCTTTTGGGTCTCGATGTTCTTGAACGTCCACTTGGCGGGCTGCGTGTTGTGCTTGATGGCGGCGTTCTCTGCCGGCAGGCCGAAGGCGTCCCACCCGATGGGGTGCAAGACGTCGTAGCCGTTCATATGCAGGTAGCGCGCGTACACATCGCCGATCGTGTAGTTGCGGACATGCCCCATGTGGATGTCGCCCGACGGGTACGGGAACATCTCGAGGACGTACTTCGCGGGCCTCGTGCTCGCGGGCGGAATTTTGAACAGCGAGTCCTTCTCCCACTGCTCCTGCCATTTTGGCTCTATTGCGTGCGGATCGTATGCCTGGGGCATTGCAGCTACCTCCGTGAAATCAGTGCGTTTTGGCCCGTGGTCTGGGCTGCGTAGATAATAGCGCAATAACCGCGTGCGAGCCGACGCGGTCGCGCCAAAGGCGCAAGAGACGAGCCGCCCGCGGAATAGCGGCTTCCCCGCACGAAGCGCCACTGTCGCCGGGCATGGGGCGTATCGGCAAACCGGCATCGCACACAACCGCCATTGTGTGCAGACAGCACTATCCGGTGCCTGCGGCGCATCCCTATCCTCATCGACAGCGCAAACCAGCGCAACAAAGCGCAAGCACGAAGAAGGGACATCACATGGGACAGCTTGACGGCAAGGTCGCCCTCGTCACGGGCGCCAACTCGGGCATCGGACGCGCAACGGCAGTGCTGTTTGCAAAAGAGGGCGCGAAGGTATTCTGCGTTTCGCGTCGCGTCGATGCAAACCAAGAGGTCGTGGATCAGATTGTCGAGGAAGGCGGCATCGCGGCGAGCGTCTCTGCCGACCTCTCCGTGCAGGAGGACTGCAGAAAGGCCGTCGACGCCTGCATCGCAGAATACGGCAGGGTCGACGTGCTCGTGAACTCCGCGGGCATCGCCGACAAGCACAAGCCCATCAACAAGTGCGAAGAGGACTGGTACGACTACGTCGTCAAGATCGACCAGTACGGCACCTTCTGGATGTGCAAGTACGTGCTCGAGGACATGGAGAAGCGCGGCGAGGGCTCGATCGTCAACGTCTCGTCCATCGGCAGCCGCGGCGTCGCCGGCATCGCGTATTCCGCTGCGAAGGCAGCCGTCAACGGCATGACCAAGAACATCGCATGCTATTACGCCGACACCGACATCCGCTGCAACGCCATCGCCCCGGGCCCGACGCCGACCGCGCTCAACACGCCCGACAAACTCGCTACCTTCGACCCGTTCGCCGAGGTCTGCGCCCGTCATATGGACCAGTCCCTCCCCGAGGCGCAGCCGGAGGACCAGGCGCAGGCGGCCTTGTTCTTTGCAAGCGATGCCTCGAAGGCCATCACGGCACAGATCCTCTTCATCGACCACGGCACCACGCTCTACTAGGCGTCCCGGTACATACTGGTACCATGCTTGCGGCTCTCGCGTCATTCTGGCGCGCAGGGCCGCTTGGTTTTCATGCCCCCACCGCAGCGCGCAGGTTCTCGGGGACGATGTCCGTCAAATACGTGCAGAAGCTGCGTATTGTCATCGTTCCAAAGTCCCCGCGGATGAACTTGTCCGTCATCACCTGCTCGGCAGACGCGAGCGCGAGTGCCTCGAACGCGAGGCCTTCGGTGACCTCGACCCCGTGCTCGCGCATCGTCGCGACGAGCGTCGCGCTCCGGTGGCGCCGGTAGCTGTTCGCCGCGCCGTCATAGCCCTGCGCACCCGCCGCCGCGATGATCAGGCTGCGGTAGGGGTACAGGATGCGCGTCGTCGTATAGTGTCCCTCGAACCACGTGAGCCCGTGCCCAATGCGGTCGATGCCCTGCGCAAACGCGAAGCGCGAAAGGTAGCGCACGACGTCGTTGCGGCTCGAGAAGTGGTAGTAGAAGCTCGAGCGGCTGATGCCCGCCCGCTTGGCGATGTCGACGACGCCGATGCGCTCGAAGCTGCGCGTGCTGCACAACTCGTCGAGCGCCTGGATAACCGCGAGCTTTGTCGCGGGAATCAATTCCGATAGAAACGTCTCTTCCATCGCACCCAGCTCCCCTCAGCGTCGAAGAATCGAGAAAGGCAACTTTGCTTCTGGAGTATACGAGTCGAGTATGCAGCAATGCCCGGTCCATCGTGTCGCGCAATGGGCATTACAAGCAGCCCGTCCGCGCCCGGCAAATAAAAAAGGGGCCCGAGGGCCCCTGATGCTGCGCGATGGTGGAGATGAAGGGATTCGAACCCTCGGCCCCCACGTTGCGAACGTGATGCTCTCCCAGCTGAGCTACATCCCCATCGGCGAAAACGGATTATAGCGCATTTGCACCGGAAAATGGCAAATTGATTTTGCAAACATATTCCCGCTACAAATTGCCGTCCCCTTGGCCGTT
>CACZQA010000018.1 GCA_902783175.1 uncultured Coriobacteriaceae bacterium | reverse complement strand
CGGCGCGCCGATGCCCTCCCGCAGAACACCGCCGAGGAGTTCGACCGCTTTGCCGCCGATGTATATGCGGCGCTCGAGTATGGCTTCGAGATTGCGGACCGCCCCGAGAGCTACGACCCCAAGTACATTGTGGACACCAAGCGCTTTCAGGCGCATCGCGACGATGACAACAAGCTCGTGGTCGATACCTGGGAAGGCTCGCTTTCCAAGTACCAGGTCAACGAAGAGGGCAAAGAGCAGATTCAAGAAGTCGCTCAGTACAACGACGAGTACGAGCTTGTCGACGCGCTTCGCAAGAACCAAGTCTTCGCCTAGCGCGGGCCAACAGAGACTACGACGCAAAGAGGGCGGCCATCGGGGCCGCCCTCTCCGTTTCTCTCGCGTCTTTCTCGTGGAAGCTGGAGGCGTCTGCGCTTTTGCTGAGCTATATGCGGCGCCTTATGGCGTCCGGATCGAGGCAGTTGCCCAATACGGTGTCTTTCGTGATCTTGCCCTCGTTGTACAGCCTGAGCAGGTCGTTATCGAAGGTGCGCATTCCCGCTTGGCTGCTTGACTGGATGACGTTGGGAATCTGGTGGATCTTGTTCTCGCGGATGAGGTTGCGGATCGCGGGGTTGGCGAACATGATTTCGAACGCGGGGATGCGCTCGGTGCCGTCGATGCTTGGCAGCAGCTTCTGGCTGATGATCGCCTCGAGCGTCTGCGAGAGCTGCGTGCGCGCCTGGTCCTGCTGCGCGGCGGGAAAGGTGTCGATGATCCGCGTGATGGTTGCGGCGGACCCCAGCGTGTGCAACGACGACAGCATGAGCTGCCCCGTTTCCGCGGCGCGCATGGCCACTTCGATGACGCTTCGCGTGCGCATCTCGCCGAACATGATCACGTCGGGGTTCTCGCGCAGCGCCGATGCCAAGGCAAGCTCGTAGCTCTCCACATCGGTCGCGATTTCACGCTGGGAGACGAGGCTCTTCTTGTGGTTGTGCACGAATTCGATAGGGTCTTCCACTGTGATGATATGGCCGCAGCGCGTCTCGTTGATTTTGTCGACGATGCAGGCGAGTGTGGTCGACTTGCCGTTGCCGGCAGGCCCCGTCACGAGCACGAGCCCCTGCTTGAGGTTGGCGCAGCGCATGACCTCTTCGGGGATGTTGTTCGCGACGGCATCGGGAAGCCCGAACTTGATGACGCGCAGCACCGCGGCAAGCGTGTTGCGCTGGTAGTACACGTTGAGCCTGAAGCGCCCGATGCCCGGGATGGCAAACGAGAAGTCGTCGTCGGTGTGCGGGACTTCGTCGTAGTGGGGGATACGCTTCGCGAGCACGTAGATGGCCGCGATGTGCTCGCGCGCCATGCCGGGCGTGAGGCGCTCGCCTTGGGGCTGGTGTGTCTCGCCAACCTTGAACGTCACCGGTGCGCCGGGGATGAGGAACACATCTGATGCGTTGTCGTCTATCGCCTGCTTGAGCAGGGCCGTGACCTGCTCGATATCTGCATGTCCGTCTGCCACGGATGCTCCTTTACTCGTAGACGCGCACCTGGTCCCACGACTGCACGTCGTAGGTGCCGTTGCCGTACGCGATGGTGATGGCAAGTGCCGGCTTGCCGGCATCGTCGGTGTCGGAAGAAGGAAGCCCGCTTGCCGAGATGCCGGTCTCGCCGAGCGAGCTGGGCTCGGTGCTCACGGCGGCGGGGGAGACGGGCTTGCCGTCCACAAGGTAGATCCGCACGTGCCCGTCGTCGACCTCGCATGCGTCGGGGAGCGCGGCCTTGGGGTCCTCTCCGCTCAAAAGTGCGGCGTCGAGCGCTGCCACAAGCTCCTGGCCAGCCGCATCGTTTTGGTAGTAGGTCTCGGTGCCGTCAATGTAGGCGTTGGTCCGGCTCAGGTTGGCGTGCGCCGTCTGATACGAGAGAAGGCCCAGCGCCGCCAGCGCGACAGTCGTGATGAGCAGCAGCAAGGTCAAGCTTCCCGTGCGAATGGAGTTCTTGTTCACTGGGAGCCTCCCTTTGCCACGTTGTCAGAGACGTAGCGCTCGCTCGTCAGCGTGTAGGGGCGCGAGCCTGCCTGGTCGGAAACGGTTATGTCGGCGGTGTAGAGCGTGCCGGCGCCCGTGTCTCGCGAGCTGATGGTGACGTTAACGCGCATGGGGGCCCCGGATACATACTCGACGTTCGCATTGACTGCTGTCTTGTCGATGCCGGAACGCTCGCCTTGCAGCGCGTCGGCGAGCTCGTCGGGGCTCGCCGACGACTGGAACAGCTCGGCGACCTGGCGCGCCGTCGCCACCTCGTCCATGCGGACCTGCGATTCCTGTGTGGCGACGTAGGACTTCACGAAGAACTGCACGACGACGCTCAGCATCACGAAGAGCATGAGCACGACGACGACCGTCTCGATGTAGAAGGCGATGGAGCGCCCGTTGCCGCCTGTCTCGTGCGGGCGCGACTTGAGGGGCCTCATCGGTCATCACCTGCACTTCGCAGCGAGGCGACGACCGTGCCCACATCTGTGATTACGGTGACGCGATTGTTCGAGACCTCGGCGGAGAAGCTCTCCAGCTTGGCAATGGGGACGGCGGATTGCGGGTCGAGCGCGTTGCCGGCAGCGCCGTACTCCTCAACGAGCCTGCCGTCGGACAGGTAGATGGACGTGGCGTTGCCATCGCCCGTGGCAATGCGCAAGACGTCGCCTTGTGGGCCGGCAACCACGCTCACCGCGCTGTTCTCGTCGTTTGCCTTCAAGGCGGACGAAAGGTAGCCCTCCACGGCGCGCAGCTGCGTTGTCGCGGCGTTGGCGCGCGTGGCCATGTCATAGACGCGCACGCCGAACACGATTGCGACGAGCATCAGCAGCATCACGACGGCAAACAGCAGAAGCGTCCACACGTGCCCGCGGTTGGAGCAGCGGCTACTTATCACGGGCAAGCACCTCCACTTGGGGCATGACGTTGGAGGCAAAGCAGTTGTACGTCACGATGTAGTCGTTGTGGTTGATCTTCAGGCCGTAATCGTCTTCCAGGTGCGCAAGCGACGACGGGTAGCTCCCCTCGATGGCAAAGCACTGGACGGCCGCGTCCACGACCTCGGCCTTGATGGTGCCCGCGCTCTGCTCGGCCATATCCGCGGAGACGCGCACGATGGCAGACCATGCGACGAGCACGATGGCGAGGGCGACGATGATGAGAATCACCGCGAGCAGGATATGTCTGCTGGGCGTGCGCATCGATTACCCGATGGCGCCCAAGACGCCCATGAGCGGGATGATGATCGCGATCAACGAGAGAGCGACGGCAATGGTGAGCAGCGCCGCACAGGCGGGTTCGATAACCGAGACGACCCGATCGGTGCGCCGTGTCGCGTCTTCGCCGATGAGCGAGGTAAGGTAGGAGAGCGTCTCATCGTAGGTGCCGGAGCGCTCGCCGTTCACGAGCATGCGCGCGTACAGCGGGTCGAGCACGTTTTCGGCAAGCGCCGCCTGGGCAAAGCTCTCGCCGTCGTGAATGCGCTTCAGACATGCGTCCAGACGGGCGCGCAGCTTCTTGTTGCCAATCTCGCTCGTGATGCTCGACAGCGCGTCTTCGGTTTCGATGCCGGACGCGACGTAGGTCGAAAGCGAGCTCATGACGCGCGACAGCGCGCTCGCGTAAGAGGCCTTCGCGGTGAAGGGCAGCGTGTCGAGGACCTTCGAGACCGTCGTCGTACGGCGGCCAAAGTAGACCAGACACGCGCCCACGAGGAAGAAGACGGCGACGATGAGCACGAGCGCGACGGCGACGTACGAGACGGCCTGCGCGATGCTCGCGTAGCCGAGCGAGGTCGGCGTGATGCTGCCGGCCATGGTCATGTACACGTTGGAGAAGATGGGGAGCACGGCCACCGTCAAGACGAGCAGAACGCCCGTCATCAACAGCAGCAGCACCATCGGGTAGATGAGCGCGGAGCGCAGGCGGTCTTGCAAGCGCATCTGCTCGAGGTAGTAGTCGGAGAGCGTGAACATCGTCTGCTCGAGACGTCCGGCGCGGTCTGCCGCTTCGACCATCTTGACGACGTGGACAGGAAAGGCACCGGTTGCGCGCAGTGCCTCGGACAGGCTCTTGCCGTGCTCGAGGTGCCTGCTCACGGCCTCGAGCGTGTTCGCGAACGTCCCCCTGCCGCTGTCTTCGGCGACGAGGCGCACGGCTTCCGGAGTCGAGATGCCCGCCTGGTACATCATGCCCAGGTTCTCGCAGAACAAGGCGACTTGCTCGTGGTTCAGGTGCTCGTTCAAGAGCTGCTCCTCTCCCGGTGGGAAACACGACTATTGTATAATTCGCAAGATGGTGTGGCAAAAACGGGGTCTCGTGAAAGGAGGATGGATGATCAAAGTTTCCATCTGCGACGACGACCAAGATGACCGCCTTCGCGCCGAAGAGCTCACGCGCAAGCTCATGCAGCTCAAGCACGTGGAAAACGTGAGCATCGACACCTTCGACAACCCGACCGACATGCTGGCAGAAATCGACGGGGGCAAGGTCTTCGACCTCATCTTGTGCGATATCTACATGCCGGGCCTGCTCGGCACCGAGGCCATCCAAGAGCTGCGCGACAACGACAGCAACGTCCATGTCGTCTTCCTCACCACATCCGCCGACCACGCCTACGAGGCCTTCGGACTGCATGCCGACGGCTACTTGGTCAAACCCTATACGATGGAGCAGTTCTCGACCGTGCTCGGGCGCGTGTTGGCCGCCATCGAGAAGGAACGCCGCGCGTCGATTCCCATCAGGGCGCGCGATGGCCTGTACCGCCTGAGCTACGACGACATGATGTTTGCCGAGACGAGTGACCACGACCAGGTCATCCACTTGCAGAACAAGGCGACCGTCTCCACGCGCAGCTCGTCTCAGGCGCTGTTCAGCCGCCTTTCGCAAGACAGGCGTTTTTTCAAGGCGGGCAGCTCCTACATCCTCAATCTCGACAACGTGCGCTCTATCCAGGGGCGCGACGTGACGTTTGTGAACGGCGAGGCCATCACGGTGCCCGCGCGTAGCCGAAAAGAGCTGGAAGACGCGTTTTTCGACTTCTCGTTCGAGGGCATCTAGCGCATGCCCGGCTATTTCTTCGAGATGTGCGCGGTCCCCGCAATCATCGTCGCCATGGCTGACGTCTTGTCCGCGCAGATTGGGATGACGGAGTATCCTACCAGATGGCATGTGGTGCTCGAGGCGGTGCTGAGTCTGCTCATCTCGGCGATAAACACGGCGATTCTGGTCTTTGCGGGCGTCGACGGGCTGACCACGCTGTGCTCGGCTACCCTGTACCTGCCGTTCGCGCTCAAGGGGCTGCTGTTTCGCAAATACAGCGACGGTCGCTTCATCTTCTCGCTCACGAGCATCGCGCTGTTCATCCAGTTCGAGGCGTGCCTCTCTCTAGTCTGGCTTGACGCGAACGCGCGCGGCCCGCTGCTGTTCACCGTCTCGCTCGGCGGCCTGTCGCTCGTGGCCGCCCTGCTCGTGCAGCACTTCGTGCGCGACCTGTACCGTTCCATCCAGGAAAAGATAGAGTCCGGGTGGGTCGTCTACAGTCTGCTCCCCATCGCGGGTAACGCCTTCGTTCTCGTGTGCTTCCTATTCTACCGGCATCTGGAAGTCTACATGGTGCTCACGCTGTCGGGCATCGCGTTTCTGTTCGCCTTCATCTCGCTGGGGACGTTCTTCTACTTTTTCAAGCGCCTCTACGAATCGGTCAACCTCGAGGCCGACGTCAGGCTGCTGCGCTCTCAGCAGCAAATACAGGAGAAGCTCGAGAAGGAGCGCCGCGAGAACGAGAACAAGGAGCGTCGCATCCGCCATGACCAGCGGCACTTCTACCAGGTGATGATCGACGAGCTCGACTGCGGCGAGGTCGACGAGGTACGCGAGAAGCTCGTGAGGCTGCGCGGCGACAGCCTCGTTCCGGACTTCGACTACTGCAAGAACCTGACGGTCAACTCCATCCTCAAGGTCTGGTCATACCGCGCTCAGGACCAGGGCATCGACATTCAGATTCGCGCGGATGTCCCCGAGAAGCTCGACGTCGATTCTATGGAGCTGGGCTCGCTCGTGAGCAACCTGCTCGAGAACGCCTACGAGGCGTGCCTGCGCCTCGAGCGCGGCGAGCACCAGCGCTTCATCGACTTCAAGATGACGTACCGTAAGGGCAAGCTCATCTGCCAGATCAAAAACTCTTCGCGCGACGACGTCTCGTTTGACAGCAGCGGTCTGCCCGCAAGCCAGAAGCACGGCGCAGGCGGTATCGGGACGCGCTCGGCGCGCACGAGTGTCGAGCGCTACGGCGGACAGATTCGCTATTCGCTCGCAGATGGCGTCTTCACGACACGCTTCATCCTCGGGGCATAGCGTATGCGGTGCGCTTGTGACATTCGGCGTCGTCGCGTGCGCGGCAGACGCATCGCGTCGCTTCTCGTGAGCGTCGTATGCTCGCTCGTGCTCGCCTTCTGTATGTGCGCGTGCAGCTTGTCCGACGTCAACGAGCAGGGCCAGCAGTTCGGCAAGGCGATGGACGGCCTCGTGTCGGGCGGCTCGCAGCCGGCTGGGAATCCCGGCGGCGGCTCCGCGGAGGATGCGGCCGCTCCCATCGCGACGGATTCGGTGTACGCGAGTTTTGACGACGGCGCTGCGGTGAGCGTGGGCGCGGCGCGCGTCGACACGAGCCATGTGGCGCAGGGCTACCTCGGCGTGAAGATGAGCGATGAGGGCACGTTCAAGGTGCGCCTCGAGAAGGACGAGACCTACACGTACGACTTGAGCAGCGACGGCACGCCCAACTACTACCCGCTACAGATGGGCGATGGCACCTACAAGCTAACGGTGTATCGCAACGTGACGGGCAACAAGTACTCGACCGAGGGCACGAAGAGCATCGACGTCAAGCTCGACAACGAGTTCCAACCCTTCATGCACCCCAACGTGTTTTCCAGCTACGATGAGAAATCGGCGGCGGTCGCACAGGCGCAATCGCTGTGCGCGGGGCTTTCGACCGATACCGAGAAGGTCTCGGTAATCTACCAGTGGCTGAGCAAGACGATTCGCTACGACTACGATTTCGCCAAGAACCCGGGCAACGGCTACGTGCCCGACCCCGACCGCACGCTCTCGACCAAGAAGGGCATCTGCTTCGATTATGCGTCGCTTGCGGCGGCGATGATCCGCAGCCAGCAGATTCCCTGCAAGCTCATCACGGGCTACGTGCAGCCCAACGACATCTATCATTCGTGGAATATGGTCTACCTGCAGGACAAGGGGTGGATCACGACGAGCATTCAGGCGAGCGTCGACGAATGGGGGCGCATCGACGTGACCTTCGAGGCGACTGGCGGCGATGCGCAGTTCGTCGGCAACGGCAGCAACTACACCACCCGCTACACCTATTAGCGGCGCGACAAGGGGCGGGGTGCCCCCGTGCCAAAGCGAACCGATGCCACGGCCTCTCGTGCCGGATGGCTAGCGCTCGGCGGCGATGAGGCGCGACGGCGTCAAGATGTACTGTACGCCGCGGTCGTGCGTGGTGGTGGGAATCTCTTCGGCAATCTGCTCG
>CACZQA010000017.1 GCA_902783175.1 uncultured Coriobacteriaceae bacterium | reverse complement strand
GTAGTCGCCGCGGTGTGCTTGGTCTTTGCCCACGCCTCGCCCGCCTTCGCGGCAACGCCGCCGGTCTCCTCGATTTCGCCGATCTCGTCTTTGACGACGATGGCATTGTCCTTGTAGCCGCGGATCATGTTCACGGGGATGTTCGCGCTGCCGAGTATCGCGCGGTTCAGGCTGTTCGGCGCGATGTCGACATGGTCGATCGCGTACGTGTCCTCGTCGAGCGCGATGTCGGTGATGTTGCCGAGCTCGCGGCCGGCATCGGTCACGATGGGCATGTAGTCCCAGATGATGCAGGAATCGTAGTCGACGCCCATACGCTTGCACGCCGCCGTGTCCCACGAATCGGCTTGGTCGACAACCTCCAAGCCGCCTTCGACCTGCCTGAAGCGGTCGAGCGCGACGAAGCGCTCCTTGCGCTTGAACATCAGCAAGAAGTCGGGGCGCTTGATGACGGCGCCGATGGCCTGCGGCTTTGATGGGTGGAACACCACCGCGCGGATTTTGCCGAACTTTTTCAGGCGCCCCTTCTTGTTGCGCAGGTAGACGCGCTTCTTTCCTATCTGGGTCGTTGTGATCATGCGGGTATCACGCCTTTACTGCAAACAAAACGTCACAGGGGCGCGCTACTCCGCTGCGGCGACGTCGGAGACGTCTGCCTCGACCTGCTGGGCCGCCTGATTGCGGGTGACCTGCTCTGCGATGCGGTCACGGGCGGCGTTGATCTTTTCCCTGATATCGTCTGCAGTCGCGACGCTTGCCTCGGGAGCGCTCTTGACCTTGTCGCGGACGGCATCAGCTGCCTGCTGGAACAGCTCGTCGCCATGAGAGCTGTAGTACGCCGCCTTCTCGGTGACGATCCTGCGGTTTTCCTCGCCGGAATTGGGGCTCAGCATCAGCGCTGCGACCGCACCGACAGCGGCACCTGCGATAAAGGAAACAGCCTTGCTCATTATGTTCACGCCCTTCGCTTCAAAACGAATATCTAGCAGCTCTAAGAGTACCATCACTGCCCCACGCGCGGCAGGTCAAAATGCCCGCGTGGGGCAGCTCGCGCCTTATGACTCGACTTCGACGATCTTCTCGCGGATCTTCTTGAACATGCCCACCTTCAGGCACACCGGGCAGGTGAAGTTCGACATGTCGGTGCCCCGCGGGACCTCGACCTGGTAGCCGCAGTACGTGCACTTCCAGACCTCGATGACCTGGGTCGGCTTGGTTGCCGCCCCCGCACCGTAGGGGTCGTTGATCTTGGGCGGGGCGACAGGGGGCACGAAGCCCGCGGGCAGGGGACTTGCCTCGGGAGCCTTCTCGCGCTGCTCCACCTCGGATGCCGTCACGACGGCGCCGACCGATTCGGCGATAGCCTGGGCGAGCTTCTCGAGGTCGCCTTCCTGCTCGTTTTTCATGCGCGACTTGATCGTGAACATATCGCCGACGATCTGCGTGCCCGGGACTTTCTCGAGCGCCTCGAGCATGCGCTTGCCGGCCTGCGGTGCCCACGAGCCGTTTTGGATGAGCGAGAACTTGCGGTTCTTCAGGCCGTGCGTCGCAAACACCTCGAGCAGGTCTGCCATCTTGGGGTTCATCTCCATGTTCATGGTCGCGCAGGCGAGCACGACGTTGCTCACGCGGTAGGCCTCGGCGAGCAGGTAGCTGGCGTCGACCTCGCTGACGTCGTAGATCTTGACGCCCCCGACGCCCAGGCCGGTCAGCAGGAACGCGAGCTTCTCCGCCACGTCGCGCGTGCCGCCGTAGATGGAGGCGTACATGATCGCGACGGACTTGACCTCCGGCTGGTAGCCCGCCCAGATGCGGTAGGAGTGGATTGCCTGCACGGCGCTGTGCTCGACGACGGGACCGTGCAGCGTGCACACGCGCGCGATGTCGAGCGGCTCGATCTTGTCGAGGATGGCGTCGACTTGAGCGCCGTACTTGCCGCAGATGTTCGCGTAGTAGCGGCGCATCTCGGGCAGCATGTCCTGCTCGAAGTCGCGGTCGATATCGCGCAGGCGCCCGTCGAGGCTGCCGAACATGCCGAAGGCGTCCGCCGAGAACAGCGTCTTGTCGTAGGCGTCGTAGGTCATCATGACCTCCGGCCAGTGGACCATGGGCGCGCTCAGGAACTTAAGCGTGCGCTTGCCCGTCTCGAGTGTGTCGCCGTCGTCGATCACCTCGACGCGCGCGGCGAGCTCGTCGTCGAAGAACTGCGAGACCATGCGCTTGCACATGGCCGAGGCGAGAATCTTCGCTTCGGGGTAGCGCGCGGCGACCGACCCGAGCGTGGCCATATGGTCGGGCTCGGCATGTTGGGTGATGATGTAGTCGAGCGTGCCGTCGCCGATCAGATAGTCGAGCGAGGTGAGGAAGCGCTCCTCGACCGCGCGGTCGATCGTGTCGATGAGGACCGTCTTCTCGTCTTTGATGAGGTAGGTGTTGTAGGACATGCCATACGGCACGGGGATCAGGCCCTCGAACTTGCCGAGGCGCGCGTCTTCTCCGCCGATCCAGTACAGCCCGTCAGCCAGTTTCTCAAAACAGTACATGATGCTCCTCCACTTGTTATCCGCGAGCAATCGCTTGCTCGATGAGCTCGTTGAGCAGTGCCTTCAGGCTGATACCAGCCGTATCGCACGAGAGGGTGAAGCCCGATGAGGGGGCGAGCGAGGGGGCGAGGTTTATCTCGAGCACCCGCGCGCTCGCGCCGTCCCAGATGATGTCGATGCACGAGAGGTCACGGGCGCTGTAGGCGCGGTGTACCTCGAGCGCGGCGCGCTCTATCTCGCTGCGGATGCCCTGCGCGTTCGCCTCGTCGCCCGAAAGCGACTCCATGCGCACGGGGGCATGCGTGGCCACCGTCGTTCCGTCCTCGTCGAAGGTGAGCTCGACCGGCGGCAGCGCAAACGCCTCGGGGCCGTGTCCCAGCACGCCAACCGCAAGGTGGACGCCGTCGACCCACTCTTCCACGAGCGCGTCGTGGTCGGCGTCGTAGACGATCGCGAGCGCCACCCCGAGCTGCGCTGGGTCGTCGACCTTGATGGGCTTGACGTTGGTGCCCTGGTGACCGGCACGCACGACGAGTGGATAGCCCGCCGGAATGCGGTGCGCGATGAGGTCGAGCGCCTGTGATCCCCCGAGCCCCTCGTAGACGCTCTTCGGAATCCTCACGCCCAAGACGAAGTCGGCATCGCCGTATTCTCCAAACTGGAAACGCCGCAGCATCGTTGGAAGCGCGCTCTTGTCGCACGCCTGGCGCAGGATGCTCGCCGAGCTGCCGATGCAGGGGATGCCGAGCAGGTCCATAAGCGACTGTATCGACCCGTCGACGGCGGATTTGCCGCTCGTCGCGTTGAGGGCGACATCGGGGCGCTCATGGCGCAGCATCGCCGTGAGCTGGGAGTTCGCCTCGAACAAAACGGGTTCGTGCCCCGCCTGCTCGAGCGCGTCGCAGATGTTGAGCTTTGCCTCCTGCGCGAGCGGACTCGTGCGGGAAGCGTCGTCGATGAGTACTGCAACCTTGTAGGGCACGCTTCGGCTCCTCTCCTCACGCCGCACAGGCAGGTGCAGCGCGCGCTCAGACCAGCTGCGCGAGACGATCGACGAGCGCGGCAATGTCAGGCGCGGTGTGTGTATCGGGATCGTACGCCCACTCGATGATACCGCATGCGAACTCGGCAGCCTGCAGCGCGACGAAATCATTCACGAACGTCACAGTTGTGAGCATGAGGGACTCGCCGGTCGAGCGCGCCCCGGCAAGGCTCCTCTTCCACGAGGTGCGCCCCGTGAACAGCGGACGGCTCGCGCCCCAGCTCGCGTACGCTTTCCCCTGCAGCTCGATGATGGTGTGCTCGAGCAGATGCGCGGCTTCGGTGCCCGCGATCTCGTCTCCGAAGGTATCGCCGTTGTCGTTCACGCAGACATGGTGCGCAAGGTTGGGGAGCAACTCGAGCATGCGGCGCGCGGCGTCCGCCGGCACGCGCATCGTCGAGAGCGGTGCTACCACCTCGAGAACGAGGGCGCCACGCTTGACCTGGATATGCCTGATTGCGAGGGACTTCACGTGAGGTGGCTACAAGACGCGGTACTCGACCTTGCCGACCCCGCTAAAGCCGAGCGCGCTCGCCACGGCGGGCTGCAGGTCGATGTCGCGGCCTGCCACGAACGGCCCGCGGTCGCGTACGGTCGCGTTGACAACCTTGCCGTTGCACGAGATCTGGATGGAGGTGCCGAGCGGCAGCGTCTTGTGCGCGACGCCCATGGACGTCGTGGTGACCTTCGAGCCGTCGGAGCAATTGGAGCCCATGAGCCCATCTCCAAGGCCATACGTGCTCACACCGCAGCTCTTCCACGAGACCGAGTCGGGAAGCGTCGCGCGGTAGGCGTCCGCGTCGACCGCGCTGCCAGCGGCGAGCAGGCTCTCCATGCTGCATTGCTGTTCGGTGATCTGATTGACCTTGCCCATGAGCTGACCGGGCAGGTCGCGTGTGACGGCGGTGACAAGACCGCTCGTGTCCTGTGCGCTCTGCGAGTCTTGCTCGTCGGCGAGCGCTGCCATCGGAGCGTTCAAGCTTCCGAATGCCATGACGCCGGCAATGCCGAGCGTCGCGATGAGTCGTGCTGCGTTTGAATGCTTCATAATGGTCAAAAAGGCTACGCGAAACCGCGTTCGAAGCGCAAACGTATGTGGAGGACCTGTGAACGCGAATTTTACCTGCAAGCCTCTGACCTGCGGTTTTAAAAATTGGCTACAAACAATACCCATAACTTGACAAACGCTAGCAACTTTGCATTGCCGCGTCTTGCTGTTCTGCGGGCCGGGATTCCGCTCGCTCTCAGGAGGCCCGCACAGCCAGCACACGAGCCTCTTCCCGACCCCTTCTCTACAGAAAAAGAGGCCGCGGCATGTCGACTGCCACGGCCCCTCTCGAGCGTATTTTTCGAGCCTTCGAAGCTAGCCCTCGGCAAGTTCCTTCTTGTAGTCCACGATGGCCTTGCGGTACTCGGGCAGCGCCACGCCCAGGATCTGCGTGGCAAGGATCGCCGCGTTTTTCGTGCCGTTGATGGCAACCGTCGCCAGCGGCACACCCGTCGGCATCTGAACGGTGGAAAGCAGGGAGTCCATGCCCCCGAGGTCGCTCGTCTTCATGGGGATTGCCACCACCGGCAGCGGCGTGAACGACGCGACGACGCCGCCCAGGGCGGCTGCCTTGCCGGCACCCGCGATGATCACCTTGATGCCGCGCTCTTCCGCGCTCGTGGCCCAGGCGCGCACGTCGTCCGGGCTGCGGTGCGCGGAATGGATCACGAGCTCGTAGGGGACGCCAAACTTCTCGAGCATTTCCTTGCAGCCGTCCATGGCAGGCAGGTCGGATTTGGATCCGAGAATGATGCCAACCAGCGGTTTTTCGTCAGCCATGATAGTCAAGACCTCTCTTAGTCGACGCGCGGGACCCGCCGTGGGCCCCGCGCACTGTTTCATTAGATCCTATGTCGGAGGGAATCGCAGATAAGCGCCCCGATCACCGTCTTCGAGTCCTCGATCCTCCCGTCGAGCACGGAGTCGATAAGGGTGTCGAGCGGCACCCACTCCGATGCGACAAACTCGTCGTCGTCCGGATGCGCCTCGCCCGGCGTCAGGTCCGCCGCCATGAACAGGTGGATGATCTCGTCGCTGTAGCCTGCGGCCGTCGCAATCGGGACAAGATACTCCATGCGCCCCGCGTGATAGCCCGTCTCTTCGGACAGCTCGCGCGCGGCAGCCTCGGCGGGATCTTCGCCCGGGTCGAGCTTGCCCGCGGGAATCTCGATCGTCACCCGCTCGAGTGCGGTGCGGTACTGGTGCACGAGCAGGATGCGCCCCTCGCCGTCGAGCGCGATGATTGCAACTGCCCCAGGGTGCCGGATGACCTCGTGGACCTTCTCGTTGCCGTTGGGAAGCACGATGTCGACCGCGTCGACGTTGAGGAATCCGCCGCGGTACACCGGACGCGAGTTGACGATGTGCTCGTCGAGCGCGGGGTTATCCTCGGGCGCCAGCAGCCCCTCGTCGCATTCGCCCTCGATGCCTAGTCCCATGCGCTTCTCCCCTTGAGGGCGCGTGCGCCGATGTCGCGGCGCAGGGTCTTGCCCTCCCAGTCGATGAGGTCGCATGCCCGGTATGCGAGGTCGCGCGCTGCCTCGAAGCTCTCGCCAAGGGCCGTCACGTTGAGCACGCGCCCGCCGTTGGTGAGCACCTTGTCGCCGTCGAGCTTGGTGCCCGCGTGGTAGACGTGCACGCCGTCAAGCTTTTCCGCCTCGTCGATGCCCGTGATCTCGAAGCCCTTCTTGTAGGAGAGCGGATAGCCCTCGCTCGCGAGGACGACGCTGACCGCCCAGTCGTCGCGCCAGTCGAGCGAGACCTCGTCCAGGCGCTTCTCGGCGGTGGCGAGCATGACCTCGACGAGGTCGGTCTTTAGCCTCGGCAGGATGACCTGCGTCTCGGGGTCGCCAAAACGCGCGTTGAACTCGAGCAGCTTGGGGCCTTGCGGGGTGAGCATGAAGCCGCCGTAGAGCACGCCGCGGTAGTCGATTCCCTCGGCCCTCATGCCCGCGACGGCGCGGTTCATGATGTCGACCATCTGCTCGTGCTCGTCATCGGTGACGATCGGGACGGGCGAGTACACGCCCATGCCGCCGGTGTTGGGGCCCGTATCGCCCTCGTAGGCGCGCTTGTGGTCTTGCGCGGGCGCCATGGGGAGCACCGTCTGGCCGTCGGTGAAGGCGAGCAGCGAGCACTCGGGGCCCGTCAGCATCTCCTCGATGACCACCGTCGCGCCCGCAGCGCCAAAGCGCCCGTCAAAGCACTCGACGATGGCCTCCTCGGCCTCTTCCTTGGTCTGCGCGACCGTGACGCCCTTGCCGGCGGCGAGGCCATCGGCCTTGACGACAATCGGCGCGCCGTGCTCGTTGAGGTAGGCAAGGGCGGAATCGGCATCGGTGAACGTGCCATAGGCCGCCGTCGGCAGGTCGTATTTCACCATGAGGCGCTTCGAGAAGTCCTTGGAGCCCTCCACGCGCGCGCCCGCCGCGCCGGGACCGAAGCAGTCGATGCCCGCCGCGTGCACGACGTCCGCAACGCCGGCGACAAGCGGCGCCTCGGGGCCGATGACCACGAGCTCGCAGTCATGCTCCTGGGCAAAGCGCGTCACGGCCTGCCCGTCTTCGGCATCGAGCGCCACGTTGTGCGCGATGCCCGCCGTCCCGCCGTTGCCCGGCGCGACGAAGAGCTCGTCGCAGTGAGGCGAGGCGACAAGCGAGGTGGCGATGGCGCATTCGCGCCCGCCCGAGCCCAGCAGAAGGATATTCATGGCCTACTCCCATCCTCTCATGATGGTCTGATCGCGGTCGGGGCCGACCGTGACGATGCTGATACGGCAGCCGACGAGCTCTTCGAGACGCTCGACGTAGTCTTTTGCCTCCTGCGGGAGCTCGCCGTAGGTGCGGCAGCCGGAGATATCGCACTTCCAGCTCGGCATCTCCTCGTAGACGGGCTTGGCGTGGTGGAACGCCGTCTGCTGGCTGGGCACGTAATCGTAGGTCTGGCCATCGGCCTCGTAGGCAGTGCAGATCTTGATGCGGTCGACGGCACCGAGCACGTCGAGCTTGGTGAGCGCGATGTCCGTCAGACCGTTGACGTCGACGGCGTAGCGCGCGACGACCGCGTCGAACCAGCCGCAGCGACGCTTGCGCCCCGTCGTGACACCGTACTCGTGCCCCGCCTCGCCCAGCGTCGCGCCGTAGTCGTCGAACAGCTCCGTCGGGAACGGGCCGCTGCCGACGCGCGTGAGGTACGCCTTGGCGATGCCCAGGACCTTCTGGACGTTCGTGGGGCCGACGCCCGTGCCGGTCATGGCGCCGCCCGCCGTGCAGTTGGACGACGTGACAAACGGGTAGGTGCCGTGGTCGATGTCGAGCTGCGTCGCCTGGGCGCCCTCGAACAGGATCTTCTTGCCGGCGCGCAGCGCGTCGTTGAGCAGCCTCGTGCAGTCGACGACGTGTGCGCGGATCTTCTCAGCGTACTCGAGGTATTCCGTGGCGATCTGGTCGACCGTGTAGGTGGGCATGTCGTAGATGGACGACAGGATGTCGTTTTTGACCGCGAGCGCCGCCTCGAGCTTCTGGCGCAGGATCTTCTCGTCGAGCAGGTCCTGGATGCGGATGCCATAGCGCGCGAACTTGTCCTGGTAGCACGGGCCGATACCACGGCGCGTCGTGCCGATCTTGTTGGAGCCCAGACGCGCCTCGGAAGCGCCGTCGAGGTCGCGGTGATACGGCATGATGACGTGCGCGTTGCCGCTGATGAGCAGCTTGCCGGTCGAGATGCCCTTCTCCTCGAGGCCGGCCATCTCCGCGCACAGGACCTGCGGGTCGATGACGCAGCCGTTGCCGATGACCGGCGTGACCGTATCGTACATGATGCCCGAGGGGATCAGGTGTAAGGCGAGCTTGACGCCGTTGTGGATGACGGTGTGCCCGGCGTTGTTGCCTCCCTGGTAGCGAACCACGTAATCGTATTTTCCGGCGAGCAGGTCGGTGACTTTGCCCTTGCCCTCATCGCCCCATTGCGTGCCAACAACAATCGTACCCGGCATGTGGTATCTCCCTTGCTTGAAAGGTGTGTAGCTGCCCGAAATTGCCTCTGAAAGAGCCGCTCTGCGGCATCACCCGTATTGTAGCTAATACTGCTCGTGAGCGAGGTTATCAAAGCGCGTGCAGTCGGCCTGGAACGCGAGATGGATCGTGTCGAGCGCGCCGTTGCGGTGCTTGGCGACGATGACGTCTGCCGTGCCGAGCGGCGGGCGCTGCTCGTTTTCGGCCTCGCGCTCGTCCTTCGAACGGTCCAGGAACATGACGATATCGGCGTCTTGCTCGATTGCGCCGGATTCGCGCAGGTCAGACAGCACCGGGCGCTTGTCCTGGCGGGACTCGACCGCACGGGAGAGCTGCGACAGCGCGATGATGGGCATGTCGAGCTCTTTTGCCAGGATCTTCAGGCCACGGGAAATCTCCGCGATCTCGACCTGGCGCGATTCGGTGCGCTGGTTTTGCGGCTGCATGAGCTGCAGGTAGTCGACGATGACCATGCCCTTGCCCGGCTCGACGTTGCGGAGCTGGCGGCGTGCCTTCGCGCGCACCTCGAGGATGGAGGCCGACGGCGTGTCGTCGACCCAGAGCTTGAGCTTGGAGAGGCGCTCCGAGACGTCGACGAGGCTCGTCCAGTCCTGCGCGGACAGGCGCCCCGTCTGGAGCTTCTTGCCGTTGATGCGCGACTCGGTCGCGATGATGCGCTGCACGAGCTGCTGGGCGGACATCTCGAGCGAGAAGAACGCGACGGCCGTTCCGAGCTGCGCGGCGCGGCTCGCGATGTTGAGGGCGAGCGCCGTCTTGCCGACGGACGGGCGTGCGGCGAGGATGATCAGATCGCCCCCGCGGAACCCGCCGAACAGGTCGTCGAGGTCCTTGAATCCGGTGCGCACGCCGAGGTACGGATTCTTGTTCTTGGCAAGCTCGTTGAGCTCGTTGAACGTGTCGACGACGAGCGACTCGATGGACTGGAAGTTTGTCGCGACGCGCTTGTTGGTGACGTCGAGGAGCAGCTTTTCCGACTGCTCGACGACGGCGTCGAGGTCGTCGGGGGCGTCGTAGCCCAGCGCCGTGATGCGCACGGAGGCCCCGATGAGATCGCGCAGCATCGCTTCGCGCTTGACGATATCCGCATGGTGCGCCCAGTTTGCCAGGGCGTAGGTGTTGTTGCCGAGCTCGACGATGTAGGACTTGCCGCCGACGGCATCGAGCTCGCCTTTGCTCTGCAGGCGGTCGGCAAGCGACAGCTGGTCGATGGGGATGCCGCGGTTGTAGAGGTCTTCCATGGCCTCGTAGATCTTCTTGTGCGCCGGGCGGTAGAACACGTCGGCGCTCAGCTTTGCCATTGCCTCCTCGACGACATCGGGCGCGAGGAGCATGGCCGCGAGCACGGCCTTCTCCGCATCGATGTTCTGCGGCATGATGCGCTCGACGTTGTTCGAATTGTTGGTATAGGCAAGCTCTGGCATAGTACGTTCGCTGCTCTCTCTCGTGCTTTTCATATTCGTGCAGGGTATATACAGTACCCCGCCGCTGAGACACAGGTTGGCCTCGCGGCGGGATTCCACACGCTCTGTGGATTCGGGCACCTACGATGAGCTGCCCCTCGGGCGGTTTTCCACTTATAAACGAATTTCGGGACTTTTTTCGGCGGTCAGGCGGACCGCTACACGAGCGCCGCCGTCAAGATGAGCGTCGCGCCCGTCTCGCCGGTACACGTGACCCGCTTTGCCTCGCTGCCGTCGACTCCGAACGAACGCGCCGCCGGAACCGGTCGCCGCGCCGCCTCGGAGCCGTAGCCTTCCACGCGCACCGCGCCCTGCGCCACCGTGTACTCCTCGTGGAGCGTGCCCTCGAAGTGCTCCCACGGCCCCTCGAACATGCCGTAGGCGGCCGGTATGTGCAGGGTGTCGAAGGAGGCGCCCGGGCGCAGGCTGATCTGCCAGGTCGCCGACGCCCCGTTCACGGCGAGCAGCACCGCCTCGCCCCACGAGAACGGCCGGCGGGCCGCCTGCGTAAGCTGCGGAAGCCGGGCCGCCTCGAGCTCGCGCAGCAATGTGCCGGCATCGCGTGCCTGGGCCTTGTCCGCCACGAGGAGCGCATCGGGCGTGTCGACGACGAGCAGCCCGGAGACCCCGTAGGCGACGACAGACCGCGTTCCCGTCTGCTCGATGACCGTCGTGTCGCGTCCTTCGACGATGGCAGCCGAGCCGTCGGTGCGGTTGCCCGCGGCGTCGGGGGCAAGGTGCGCGTCGATGTCCTCGAGCGAGTTGAGGGCCTTGAAGCGGATGGAGGTGGGCATGACGACGAGGTTCGCCGTGGGCTCGAGGACCGTCTCCTCGAAGCTTGCCATGGGAAGCGCCTCGATGAGCTCGCGCGCCTCGGGACGCAGCCAGGAGCTGCGGTCGAGCAGCGCGAGAAAGCCCGCCGTGTCGCCGATACGACCCGTGCCGAACTCCCCCGGCGCATCGTCGGAATCGCTCGAATAGGCGAGCGCGCCGAGCACCTGCGCCGCGCGTGCTATGAAGATGCCCGTGTACCAGCAGCCGCCCTCGTCGATGGAACGCTGCGCCGCCGAGAGCTTCGCGTCCGCGGCGAAGTAGCGTACCTCGAAGGCGCCTTCCACGTTGGCGTACTGGCGCCCGAAGCGGATGTAGGCGACGTCGGCGGGCTTTTCTGCCTGCTCGGCGCCGACGAGCACGATGCGGTCACGCAAAGCCACCTGGTAGGCGCGGTACAGCAGGCTTTCCAGGCGGTC
>CACZQA010000016.1 GCA_902783175.1 uncultured Coriobacteriaceae bacterium | reverse complement strand
GTCCCCGTCTGCCGCTGGCGGCGCGCCTGCCGGCTGGCCGTCTGCTGCATCGACGCGGGCGAGCCCGCGGGCCGGCGGTGGCGCGTCTGACCCGATGGCCGCGAAGACGACGGGCGGGCTGCAGACTGGCCGTGACGCCGCGTCTGTCCTGCGCCCGCACCCCCCTGCCCTCTGCTGCGCCCAGCGCGAGCACGGCGGGGGTCTCTTCTGCTGCCGTCGATCAAGCTCTCATGCCTCCCCTGGCCAACCGGATATTGCGAAGCGCCGTAGGGCGCACATGCCGCACCGCTCGTCATGCGGCGCGCACCCGTATTCTACATCTGCGTTGCGACAAGCTCGGGGCGCAGCCCGGCAGCCTCCAGAGCTGCAACGATGCGCTCCTTGTGGCTCGTGCCAAACGCCTCGACCGTGACGTCGAGCCGCACCGACTCGAGCCTGTTGGCCGTGACGAACTGGTTGTGCTCGAGGCGGATGACGTTGCCGTTGTTGGCCGCGATCGTCTGCGCGACGCGCACGAGCTCGCCGGGGCGGTCGGGCAGAAAGACCGACACCGTGAAGACGCGGTCGCGCTGGATGAGGCCGTTTTGCACCTCGTTTGCCATCGTGATGACGTCCATGTTGCCGCCGGAAAGTATGCTCACGACCTTCTTGCCCGTCACGTCGAGGTGCTTGAGCGCCGCGACTGTGAGCAGCCCCGAGTTCTCCACGACGAGCTTGTGGTTTTCGACCATGTCGAGAAACGCCGCGACGAGCTCGTCGTCTTCGACGGTAATGATGCCGTCGACGTTCTTCTGGACGTACGGAAAGACCGCATCGCCCGGCTCGAGCACGGCCGTGCCGTCGGCGATCGTCGAGGCGACCGGGAGCTTGACCACGTGGCCCGCCTCGAGCGACGCCTTCATGCAGGCCGCACCGGCAGGCTCGACGCCGATCACCTTGATGCTGGGGTTGAGCAGCTTCGCGAGCGTGGCGACGCCCGTGACAAGGCCGCCTCCGCCAATCGGCGCGAGGATGTACTCGACGAGCGGCAGCTCCTTGAAGATCTCCATGGCGATGGTGCCCTGGCCGGTCGCCACGCCGAGGTCGTTGAACGGGTGGATGAACGTGTAGCCGTTCTCCTCGGCCAGCTCGAGCGCACGCTCGTAGGCGTCGTCGTAGACGTCGCCCGAGAGCACGACCTCCGCCCCCAGCTCGCGGGTGCGCTCGACCTTGATGTAGGGCGTCGTCTCGGGCATGACGATGACGGCCTTCACGCCGTAGCGCGACGCCGCGAACGCGACGCCCTGCGCGTGGTTGCCCGCGCTTGCCGTGATAAGGCCCCTCGAGCGCTCCTCGTCGGAGAGCGTAGAGATCTTGTAGTAGGCACCGCGTACTTTGTAGGCGCCGGTACGCTGCAGGTTTTCCGGCTTGAAGTAGACCTGGTTGCCCGTGAGGTGGCTGAAATACGGGCTTCTGATGAGCTTGGTCTCGAGCGTGACCTCCCGCACTTTCTCGGCGGCTTCTTCGAACGTGTCAAGCGTCAGCACGGTGGAGCTCCTTTGCTCGTGTAACGGAATCATTGCAATTTTCCAGTGCATGTTACTGGGCGTGTGAATATAGCCGCGTTTTCGTTTACAGACTGCAAAAAACCAAGAGGAAGAGGTCAGACATGAAGACCATCGCCACCACCAGTGCACCCGCGGCAATCGGCCCCTACGTGCAGGGAAATATCGTGAACGGGCTGCTGTTCGCCTCGGGGCAGATCGCCTTGGACCCCAAGACCGGCGAGCTTGTGGGCACGACGATCCAAGAGCAGACGGCGCAGGTGATGAAGAACATCGCGGCGCTGCTCGAGGCGGCGGGAAGCGACTTCGACCACGTGGTCAAGACGACCTGCTTCCTCGACGACATGGACGACTTCGTCCCGTTCAACGAGGAGTACGCGAAGTCCTTTGGCGACACGCGTCCCGCGCGCAGCGCCGTGGCCGTCGAGAAGCTCCCCAAGGGCGCCCTCGTCGAGGTCGAGGTCATCGCAGAGGTGTGCGCGTAGGCAGACGCGCAAGCGGGCAAGCGCGCTGCCAGGTGCACGGCTGGGCGCGCGGCTAAGAAGCAAGGCGGGGCGCAGTCTTCCGTTGAACTGCACCCCGCCTTTTTCGCGCCTTGAACGGGAGGCGCCCGCCCACACGAGAGCGAGCGCCCACCTGCATCAGCTCAAGCGCGCTCCTACTTGTACTTGTAGAAGCCCTCGCCCGCGTTGACGCCGGTCTTGCCCTCGTCGATGTACTTCTTGAGGGTCGCGGCGATCTTGCCCGGCGTGGTCTCGGGGTCGGATGCCTGCGGGTTCATGACGACGATGTTGTACGCCGTCACCAGGCCGACGATGTCGAGGATGCGGAACGGGCCCACCGGGGCGCCGGTCGCGAGCATCCAGGTCTTGTCGATCGTCTCGGGGTCGGCCACGCCGTTGGCGAGCAGCGACTCGGCAGCGGTCAGGAACGGGACGAGCATGCTGTTCAGGATGTAGCCGGGCTGCTCCTTCTTCAGGCGCAGGGGAATCATGCCGATCTTGCCGGCGAACTCGGCGACCTGCTCGTAGGCGGCAGGGTCCGTGCCCGGATGTCCCATGACCTCGGCCGTGTTGTTCTTCCAGATCTCGTTGGCAAAGTGCAGCGCGAGGTACTTTTCGGGACGGCCCGTGTACTCGGCGAACTGGCTCGGCAGCATCGTGGAGGAGTTCGTGCAGACGATGGTGCGCTCGGGAAGGTGCTTCTGCATCTCGGAATAGAGCTCGATCTTCTGCTTGGGCTCTTCGGCGATCGCCTCGATGACCAGGTCGGCATCGCCAAACGCCTCGTCGTAGGACGTGGTGAGGACGATGCTTTCGGCAGCCTTCTCGACCTGCGCCTTGAGCGCCTCGATCTGCTCGTCGGAAAGCTCGGGGCTGTCCGCAAGACCGCGCGCGTATGCGGCAGGATTGGTCTTCATGGCCTCGAGCGTCTGGAGGTAGACGTTCTTCCAGCGCTCGAACTTGGGCTTCGCGCGCTCGATAGAGCCCTCGGAACGCAGCCAGACCTTGACGTTGAAGCCCTTGTAGGCTGACTGGAACGCAATCTGGCTTCCCAGCACGCCGCCACCGGCAACGACAACATTCTTGATATCCATGTCTTTCCTTCCGCTTGAGTTCTGACATCGATGCCCCGAAAGGCGTCCCGCCGATACGGCGGTACCCGGATGCGGGGCCACAAGGAGATTCTACGCAAGGGTGCGAAGGCGGGCCCGTGCAATGTCGTTAACGGCGCGAAAGCTGCACTTCAGAGGGCGCGCCCGATGCGGGCGCACGCCAGGCTACCGGAGGCCGAGCTGGCAGTAGTACGCCGCCTTGGCGCGGTACATGCGCATGTCCGCACTTCGGATGGCCTCTGCCACGCCATGCGGGTGCGCGCACCACTCGAAGCCCATCGAGACGACCTGGCGCCGCTCTTTTGCGAGGCGCGCGAGAAGGTCTTCCTGCCACTTCGCGAACTCGTCGTAGCCGATGCCGCGCAGCATGACGACGAACTCGTCTCCGCCCTCGCGAAACACGTTGTCCGTGCCGAACTCGTCGGACAGCCGGCTCGCCACGAGGCGCAGGACCTCGTCGCCAGCGGCATGGCCTTGGGTGTCGTTGATCTTTTTGAGGCCGTTGACGTCGATGAACACGATGCCCACGCTCTCGGTGCCGCCTGTCAGCTCGTCCACGACCGAAAGCAGCGCGTTTCTGTTCTTCACGCCAGTGAGAACATCGTGGTTGCCCAGATACTCGAGCCGTTCCACCAGCCGTTGGTTGATGATCTTGGCGCCGATGAAGTACGAGCAGGACTCGAGCACGGCCCGCGTGTTGATGACGTCGCTCAGTTCGTAGTTGTCCGCCCCCAGATAACCGGCACGCTCGCCTTTGCAGAAAAACGGCGCGTTGAGGATGCGCTCGATGCCCTGCCGCTTGAGGTTGTGGTAGTCGACGGGGTCGTCATCTTTCAGCATCTCGATGTCGGGTATCAGCACGCTCGTGTCGTGCTCGAGGAACTTCTCCCAGCCCCCGATGTACTCGTCGTAGCCAAGGTCCTGCAGCGAGTCGATCTCGGACGATATGCCCGCAGCGCACCACTCGAAGGTGTTGCTCACGGTCTTGCCGTCGGTCTCGAGCACGTACAGGCGGTCGGGGTGGATGATGGCGCTCAGCTCTTCCAGAGCGTGGTTCATGCACGCCTCGTAGTCCTCGCCGTTGTTGAGGACCTTCGAGATGCGCAAGATGCAGTCGTTGGTGAGCGCGGTGCTGCGGGTGCTGAGGGATTCTTCCATCTCGTGGTCGACGATGGAGAGCACGAAGGAAACGCAACCCGACGCCGCATCTGGCGCGGCGAGAAAGTGCAGCCAGTGCCCAGACCACTTTGCGTAGATGCTCCCCTGCACGCGCTTGCCCGTGGTCGCCACCTCGAAAAGCACGTCTGACCATTCGGGGGTTTCGCCGGGAAACACATCGGCGAACTTCCTTCCGACAAGCTGTTCCGGCGTGAAGCCGACGCCCCGGCAGAAGAACTCGTTCACGTAGACGAACTCGGCGGACTCGATGCCATCACCCAACTTGTTGAGCTGGGGCTTGAACACGGCAAAGGCGACGGGGACGTCCCACTGCATGCCAAGCGGCTGCTCCCCTCTGTCCTTTGCTCTATCGTCCAACCTGTGCCTCCTCGTCAAGACGGTGTTCCCCGCACCCGCCCGAGTATAACGCCTCTACGCGTTTTCGCGCATACAATGGTGCCAAGATTGGCAAGATGTCATTTCCACCACGAGAAACGCGCCTCCTCCATGGCGGCCGCACCTCTAGTCACGCGCGTCCAAGAGCTCTATGAATCCCGCCTCGTCGCGCGCCTTGGAGAACAAGAACCCCTGCACCATGTCGCAGCCTGCCTCGTCCAGAAACGCGAGCTGCTCCGAGGTCTCGACGCCCTCGGCGACGACGGCCTTTCCCGTCTCGCGCGCGTAGGCGATCACATGCGCCAAAAGCCGCTCGCTTGCCCTGGCGCCTATTAAATCGATGAGCGACTTGTCGAGCTTCACGCACTCGAACGGGAAGGTCCCGAGCGTGGCGAGCGACGAGAACCCCGAGCCGAAATCGTCCATGTGCAAGACGAACCCGGATGCCGCGAGCAG
>CACZQA010000015.1 GCA_902783175.1 uncultured Coriobacteriaceae bacterium | reverse complement strand
GCCTTGCCGAACAGCGGGCACTTGTTGGGCGGAATCACCCCGCGCAGCACGTCACCGCAACGGCAGCCCTTGGGCTCGATGGTCGGTTCCACCTCGGGATGGAACTTGGCGACTGCATCGTAGCGCGCGTACTCGTCTTTCAGCTTGTAGCCCGAATTGGGAATGTCGCCCAGACCGCGCCACGTGGCATCCGCCGGCTCGAAGGTCTCGGCGATCATCTGCTGGGCGGCGGGATTGCCCTCGTCCATGACGCAGCGCTTGTAGTCGTTGACGATGCGCGCCTCGCCGGCTGCGAGCTGCTTGAGCAAGATCGCGATGCCCGACAGCAGGTCGACGGGCTCGAAGCCCATGATGACCCCGGGGATGTGGTACTTGTCGGCCAAGAACTCGTAGGGCTCCATGCCGATGATGGTGCTCACATGACCGGGCAGGATGAGTGCCGTGATCTCGACCTCGGGGTCGTTCACGAGCGCCTCGAGCGTATGGGGAACGGTCTTGTGCGCGGTGAACACGCTAAAGTTCTCGACGCCTTTGCTCTTGGCGCGACGAATGGTCGAGGAAATGAGCGGCGTGGTGGTCTCGAAGCCAACGCCGACGAAGATGACCTCCTTGTCGGGGTTTTCCTCGGCGATCCGCAGGCCGTCGAGCGGCGAGTACACGATGCGGATGTCGCGTCCCGCGGCCTTCTCGGCGTTGAGCGAGGAAGTCGAGCCGGGCACGCGCGTCATGTCGCCGAAAGTCGTGAGGATGACGTCGTCGATGCGCGACAGCGCGATGACCGTGTCGATGTCCTTGTTCGCCGTCACGCAAACCGGGCAGCCCGGGCCGCTGATGAGCTCGACGCCCTCGGGCAGGATGCTGCGGATGCCGTTGCGCGCGAGCGCGACCGTGTGCGTGCCGCACACCTCCATCAGCTTGACGGAGCCGCCGCATTTCTCGACAGCCTTGGGGCCGACGGTGCGGATGACCTCGACGAGCTCTCGTCCGAGTTCGGGGTCTCGGAAACCCGAAAGATCGAGTGCCATCTACATCGCCCCTGCAGCCACGCCCATACCCGGATGGTCCTCGTCGATGAGGTCGGGGAACTGCCTGATGAGCTCGAGGGTCTCGTTGGCGTACTGCTCGTCGACGACCTCGATGCCATAGCCTGCGTGGACCAAGACGTAGTCGCCCACCTGTGCCTTGGGCACGAGGTCAAGCGCCACCTCGCGCTCGACGCCGAGGATGTCGACCGTGCCGAGCGCCTCCTTCTGGTCGATGCTCTTAACCTGTGCGGGAATTGCCAAACACATGTCTATTCCTCCATCAGCCTTGCCCGCGCGACGACGGCCTGGCCGTAGGCGATGCAGCCGTCGTTGGGGGGCAATTCTCGATTCGTGTACACGTCGAACCCGCGTTTGCGCAGACCTTCCTTGAGCCCTTGGGCGAGCAGGCGATTGACCATGCACCCGCCGCTCAAGGCGACCTTGGAAAGCCCGTGCGCGCCGCGAGCCTTCTCACATTGCTCGATGATAACGTCGATGACATTACGGTGAAATGACAAAGCGGTGAGCGGGTCGCCCGGGAAGTACGACTCGTGCGCCTCGGCGGCCCAGCTGCGTATGTCGCCGCCACGTTCTGCGAGCTCTGCGCGCGCCGCCGCCTCGAGCAGGCAGGCCGCCTCACCGTCGTAGCTCGGCTTGCCGCAGGCGCCGAGCAGCACCGACACCGCATCGAAAAAGCGGCCCATGGACGTGCAGATGGGCGAGTTGATGCCCTTCTCCATCATCTGGTCGAGCAGCTCGCGGTTTTCCAGCTGCGAAAGCGGACCTCTGAACTGCGGGTTGTCGCGCCAGAACTGCGCGAAGAACGGCACGCGGCTCGTCTCGTACGACTTGAGCAGCGCGTAGGCGACGCGGACCGGGTCCTTGATGGCTGCAGCGCCGCCCGGCAGCAGAAACGGCGGCAGGTGCCAGAAGCGCCTGAACTCGGACCGGTTGGCGAGCAGCACCTCTCCGCCCCAGATGGTGCCGTCGGTCCCGAATCCCGTGCCGTCGAGCGCGACGCCGATGACGGGCTCGGTGAGCATGTTCTCGCCCAACACGGAGGCGATGTGCGCATGGTGGTGCTGGATTTCGATGAGCGGTATCCCGTGGGCCTTCGCATACTCGCGCGCCCATTTGCTGGCGAGGTACTCCGGGTGCATGTCGCAGGCCACGATCTGCGGGTTGAGCCCGAACAGCTCCTTGTAGCGGTCGAAGGCCTCCTCCCAGGCGCGCCAGGCGCCCAGACGCTCGAGGTCGCCCAGGTGCTGCGAGAGGTAGACGCGCCTTCCCGCAAGAAAGGCGAACGTCGACTTCTGCTCGGGCCCGGCGGCAAAGATGACCGGCGCATCCGTGCCGGGCGCGCGGCCATCGAGCATGAGGGGCATCGGCGCGAACCCGCGGGCGCGGCGCACGAGCTGCCGGGTGCCGTCGTCGAGCACGCGCACGACAGAATCGTCGTAGCGCGCGACGATGGCGCGGTTGTTGCCCAAAAACGCGTCGGCGATCTTTCCGAGCGCGTCGCGCGCCTGCGCGTCAGTGGCGACGATGGGCTCGCCGCTGCGGTTGCCGCTCGTCATGACGAGCGGGACGTCAACGCTGTGCATGAGCAGGTGCTGCACCGGCGTGGAGGGCAGCATGATGCCCAGCTCGGGCAGCTCGCCCGCGATGCCGGGGGCGATTGCGGTACCGGGCTTGCGCTGCAGCAAGACGATGGGGCGCGCGCGGTGCTCGAGCAGCGCGGCCTCCTTCTCGTTCACCACGCACAGCTCGCGCGCGTGCGCGAGGTCGCGCACCATGATGGCGAGCGGCTTGGTGGGACGGTGCTTGCGCCCGCGCAGCGCCCGCACAGCCTGTTCGTCGAACGCCGAGCACGACAGATGCCACCCGCCCAGCCCCTTGATGGCAAGCACCTGGCCTGCCGTAAGGCGCGTGGCCGCCTCGTCGATGAGCGCGTCCGACTGCTCGCGCGTGAGGTGCGCGGCGGGTGGGACGAGTGCGCCGGACTCGTCGAAGACGGCGTGCTCGAGGTCGTCGGACAGCCACAGGCGCGGGCCGCACGCAAAGCACGCATCCGGCTGGGCGTGGTAACGGCGGTCCTGCTCGTCGGCGTACTCGCGCGCGCAGTCGGGGCACATGGCAAAGTCGCGCATCGAGGTGGCGGCGCGGTCGTAGGGCAGGTCGTCGATGATGGTGAAGCGCGGTCCGCAGTTCGTGCAGTTGATGAAGGGGTAGTGGTAGCGGCGGTCTTCGGGGTCGAAGAGCTCGTCGAGGCAGCTGTCGCAGGTGGCGAGGTCGGGGCTGATGAGCGTATCGCGGCTGCCCGCATGGCCCGACGCCCTGATCTTGAAGCCGTCGTACTCATGCGGCTTGACTATGCTCACGCGCATGGCGGTGATCTCGGCGGCGCTTGGCGCGTCCGATTTGAGCCGGTGCACGAAGGCGTCGAGCGGGGAGGCCTTGGGGTGCTCGACCCAGATGCTCACGCCGTCGGGGTTGTTCGAGACCCAGCCCGAAAGGCCCATCGAGCGTGCGAGGCGGGCGACGAACGGCCTGAAGCCGACGCCCTGGACGATGCCGTTGACTTGTATGTCGCGTGCTTCCATATATGAAGTCCAATTGACGGTTGCCGATTGTTTCTTGAAACGGTAGGTTCTATCCTACAGCTCATGCCAATTTACGATACCAGCGCGTTTTTGGAGGGTCTATGCAAAGGGAGATTTCCCGCAGGTCGTTTCTCGCGAGCGCGGCGGCGTTCGCCGCAATCGCCGCCGTCAATCTGAGCGGCTGCGGCAGCGGGCAGGCGTCCGGCTCGTCTTCGATCAAGATCGGCACCATGCCCACCGAGGACATCCTGCCCATGTGGGTGGCCGAGAAAGAGGGGCTCTTCGACGCCAACAACGTGAAGGCGGAGGTCGTCGTCTTTGACTCGGCGCAGAACCTCTCCGCGGCGCTCACCGCCGGCGAGGTCGACCTGGCAATGACCGACCCCATGCGCACCGTGAAGCTCTGCGAGTCCGGAACGGAGCTCACCATGGAGTGGATCACGCTCGGGACGGATGCCTCGCAGGGGCGCTTTGGCGTGCTGACCGGCGCAGACTCAGGCTTCAAGACCCTGTCCGACCTGACTCGATCCGAGCAAGGCGTCGGCGTGGCGGCCAATACCGTCCCCGAGTATGTGCTCGACATGCTCTGCGAGCAGCAGGGCATCGACCCCGATGCCGTCAAGCGCAGCGAGGTCCCGAGCCTGCCCGACCGCTTCAGCCTGGTGAGCGCCGGCAAGCTCGACGCGGCCGCGCTTCCGGGGTCGATGCTCGCGCTCGGCGAGGCAAGCGGCATGCTCGTCATCGCCGACGACTCCAAGGGCAAGAACATCTCGCAGTCCGTCATGGTAGCGCGCAAGGCGTACAACACGGGCGATGGCGCCAAGAACGTCGAGGCCGTGCGCAAGGCGTGGGACGACGCAGTCGAAAAGATCAACGCGAACCCCGAGAGCTACCGCGAGCTGCTCGCCGAGAAGGCGAACCTCAACGCGAAGGTGGTCGACACCTACCCGATCAGCGTCTACCCGCTGGCGACGAAAGACGGCAAGAGCGCCTACCCGCCGGCGGAGCTCATCGACCCGCAGGTCGAGTGGATGGCCAAGAAGGGCTACTCGTCCAAGAAGATCGCCTACAACGAGGCGGACGGCTCGGTGACGGTCGCGTAGCCATGCCACAGCAGGAAAAGAAGTACGAGCCTTTGACCCCGCTCATGCGCGCGCGCCTCGCGGCGCCGCACACCTGGCCGGGCCCGGCTGTGCTCACGACTGTCTTTGGCGGCGTGTTCTCGATGGCGCTGGGGTATCCGTTCTCGCCGGGCATCTGGTGCCTCCTTCTGGCAGTCGCGATCTTCGCGCAGTCGGCGGTCAACACGCTCAACGACTGGGCCGACTACCGCGCGGGCACGGACACGGTCGAGAACTCCGACGATCCGACCGACGCGGTGCTCGTCTACAACAACCCCGACCCCTCGCACGTGCTCGCGCTCGGCGTCGGGTACATGCTCGTCGCGCTGGTGTGCGGCATCGCGTGCGTGGTCTGGTCGGGAAGCGCCGTCCCGCTCGTGCTCGGCCTGATCGGCGGGCTGTTCATCTTCGCGTATTCCAACGGCAAGATTCCCGTGTCGTACCTGCCGCTGGGCGAGGTCGTGAGCGGCGTGGTGATGGGCGGCCTGATCCCGCTGTGCGACGTGTGCGTCTTCGCGGCGCACGCGTATCCGGGAAGCGGGCCGTTCGACCTGTTCGGCCAGCTCGACTGGCCTTTCGTGCTCATGTGCATGGCGCCGTTCGTCATCGGCGTCGGCATGGTCATGGCCACGCAGAACAACTGCGATATCGAGCGCGACGAGCCGGTGGGGCGCCGCACGCTGCCCGTCGTCCTCGGGCGCAGGCACAGCCTCGTGGCCTACCGGGTGTTCGTGGTGCTGTGGATCGCGGTCGTGCTGCACCTGTGCTTCTGGTACTTCGGCGATGG
>CACZQA010000014.1 GCA_902783175.1 uncultured Coriobacteriaceae bacterium | reverse complement strand
GGGTGGTTTTGGCAGGTCGTTTCAAGCGATAGTCACTCATGCGTTACCTACGACGAATGAGGAGGCGACATGGCAAGACAACGCAGGCAGACGATCATCTCCGCGGTCTGCGCGGCTGTTGCGGTACTGGGCGTGTTCGCATATACGGCCTCGGTCAATTCCGAGGCTGCCATGGCACGTGCGGCGGCGATACACAACTACGGGGGCGAACGCGTGGAGGTCGTGGTCGCCACGAAAGATATCCCCGTTGGAAGCGCAGTGGACGAATCCAATGTCACGACGCAGGAGTGGCTTGTCGATCTACTTGCGCAGGGGGAGGCGGCAACTTCCGTCGACCAGGTCACGGGCAAGGTGGCGCAGGCAGACATCAAGAAAAACGAGCCGATCATGCTCGACCGCGTCGGAGGCGGGGCATCGCGTATCGCCGTGCCCGTGGGGCTGTCGGCGGTGAGCGTTTCCTCCGACGACGTGCTCGCGGTTGGCGGCGCCATACAGAAAGGGTCGTTCGTCGACGTGTACGTCGAGACCGCCGAGGGAGAGGTGGTGCTCCTCGGCCAGAAGATTCTCGTGCTCGAGACGAGCACGAGCGAAAACCCCAACACGAAGCAGCAGATCACCTGGGTGACGCTCGCGGTGACGCCTGCAAGTGTGAGCGAGCTGATCACGGCGTCATCGAAGGGGACCATCCACTTCGTGCTGCCAAGCGGCACCGACAACGCGAAAGGGGGCAGCTGATGCGCGGGTACACGAGCGATATGCGCACTGCTCCGCTCATGACCGTCGTCTCGGCGAGCGGAGGCGCGGGAAAGAGCACGATCGCGCTTCTGTGCGCGTGCCTCGCCGCCCGTGCAGGGGTCAAGACGACGCTCCTCGAGGGCGACCTGCAGTTTGGCGACTACGGCGTCTGGCTGGGGCTCGACGAAGAGCTGCCCGACCTCTCGCTCGGGGCGGAGTGTCCGCCGCTCGCGCTCGCGGACTGCCTCGACCTGCTCAAGGCCCCGTGCTTTCCCGAGGCGGCAGAGCAGGCAAGCGATGAGGTGGTCGCCTGCCTGCCTTCGATACGCAGCACCCCCGACCTTGTCGTCGCCGATACGGGCCAGTTCTGGAACGGGCTGACGGCTGGTCTGGTGTGTTCGTCTGACCTCGTGCTCCTGGTCATGGACGCGCGGCGCGCGTCTGTGTACGGGGCGCTCAAGGCGCTCGAGCTGCTCGGGCGCGTCGGGGTCGCGTCGGCGCGCGTGGTCCCCGTGTTCAACCGGTATAGCCCGCGCTGCAAAGACGTGTTCAAGCGTGCACAGGCGGCCTTTGCCGCACAGGAGCTCTTCACCGTTCCCGATGGCAAGCGCACGGTGGAGTCAGAGCTCGCAGCGGGAAAGGTGAGCGAGTTCTTGGATGCGAACGGGCCCGTGGTGCAGGGTGTCGATCAGCTGATGGAAGAGCTCATGCCGCGCATGGGGCGCCTGTACGTCGTGCCGCAGGTGGAGGAGCGAAAGGGGCGCATGCGATGAAGTTCTCTGACTACCTCCAGGCTCCTGCCCCCAGCTCGGGCCAGCAGGTGCAGGCAGGCAATGCCGATGCCGCGCGCGTACAGCTTCGAGATGCGCTGTACGAGGAGGTCTCCTCGGAAAAGATCGCGCAGCTTTTGGCTTCGGGGCGCGACCGCGCCCGAATCGAGCTCACGGCTGCAATCGAGCAGATACTCAAGGCACGTGACTTTCCCACGCTGGCCCCCGGCGATATGGACGCGATTGTCGCGGAGACGCTCGACATGGTGCTGGGGCTTGGCCCGCTCGAGCGCCTGTTGAGCGACCCGACCGTCACGGAGATCATGGTCAACGGCCCCGGCTCGGTCTTCTTCGAGCGCGAGGGCATGCTCTATCAGAGCCGCGAGTCGTTCGAGTCCGAAGAGCAGCTGCGCCTTGTGGTGGACCGCATCGTCTCGCCGCTCGGGCGTCGGGTCGATGAGCAGAGCCCGATCGTCAACGCACGCTTGCCCGAGGGGCATCGTGTGAATGCGATTATCCCGCCGCTTTCGCTGGGTGGGACCACGCTCACCATACGCAAGTTCCGGGCACGGGCGTACACGCTCGCGGAGCTTGTCGAGCTCGGATCGCTTTCGGAGGAGATGGAGACGCTGCTTGTCTGGGGCGTGCAGTCCCGCAAGAACATTGCGGTCTCCGGCGGCACGGGCGGTGGCAAGACGACGTTGCTCAACGCGCTGTCCCAGCATATTCCCAAGCAGGAGCGCATCATCACGATAGAGGACTCGGCGGAGCTGCGCTTTGACGAGCATCCACACGTCGTGCGCCTCGAGGCGCGCATGCCCAACTCTGAGGGCAAGGGACTGGTCACGATCCGCGAGCTGGTCATCAACTCGCTGCGCATGCGGCCGGACCGCATCGTCGTGGGCGAGGTCCGCGGCGCAGAGGCAGCCGACATGCTGCAGGCCATGACGACGGGGCACGACGGCTCGCTCACGACGCTTCACGCCAATGGGCCCGAAGAGGTTGTTCCGCGTCTGGTCATGATGGTGCGCTACGGGATGGAACTGCCCGTGGAGATCATCGAGACGCAGATTGCCTCGGCGCTCGACCTCGTCGTGCAGCAAGACCGCGTGGGCGGCGGGAAGCGCCGCATCACGCAGATCGCGATGCGGCATGTAGGTTCCCGCGCGGGTGGTTCGGCGGGTTTCTTCACGCCGATCGTTCAGTGGGACCGACGTACGGGCTCCTATTCCTGGGGCGCGCTTCCGGATTGGGTCGACGATCTGCCCTATCTGGGCATCGCGAGTGCCGAGGAGGTGGAGGCATGGCGCCACTCAGTGCAGCGTTGCTCGTGATTACGCTCGTTGCGACGGGGACAGCTGCCTACCGTATCGTCGAGGCGCTCCCGCACTTGTGGGGCGACCCTCGCGCGCTCGTGAAAAAGGGGCGTGACCTGCTCGCGCGCATGCGGGAGTTGGCTATGGGAAGCACCCGGCTTTCCCGCGCGCTCGCATCTGCCCGAAAGCGCCGGCACCTGCGCGAGCTGAAGCAGGGTATGCCCGAGGCACTGCGCCTGCTCAGCATCGCGCTCGATGCGGGTACCTCGCTGGTGAAGGCGCTCGAGTATGCCGCCGACAACTGCAGCGAGCCGTTGGCGGGAGAGCTGAAGCGGACAGTCTGGGATCTGCAGGCTGGCCAGGGGCTCGACGAGGCGCTGCAAGGGCTGCGCGCTCGGACGGGCGGCTCGGAGTTCGCGTACCTCTCTGCTGCGATGGAGATACAGCACAGGTCCGGCGGAAGTCTGGGCGAGGTGCTTGCGAGCGTTTCGGATTCGCTGCGCCAAAGTGCCGAGCTCGAGGAAGAGCTTCGGACCAAGACGACCCAGGGGCGCCTGTCCGCGCGCATCGTCGCTTGGATGCCGCTCGCGCTGGCAGCGCTGATCACGGTGCTCTCGCCGGGCTACTTTGGGGCGTTCGTCTCGAGTCCGCTGGGCGTTGCCCTGCTCGTCACGGCGCTGCTTCTCGAGGCGGCGGGCGTGCTGCTGGTCAAGAAGGCGCTCGCTGTCGATTTGTCGGCAGCACCGGGAGAGGGAGGGGCGAGATGAGTGTGCTCGTTCTCATGGTGACGCTCGTGGCTGCGGGCGCTGCTGGGTTCCTGCTGCCTCGCCTGGTCGCAGAGCGGCTCGAGCTGCACGTGCGGACGCATCGGCGCAAGCTCGAGTTGGAAGACGTCCTGCGCGATCCGGTCCTGTGCTTTTCCGTCTTCATGGCGGCGGGACTCGTATTTGCAGCCTTGACCTCGGTGTGGGTCGCGCCGGTCGCCCTCGTCGCCGCCATCATCCTGTCCCGGCGAGCACCGCACATGCTCGACAAAAGGCGCCGTGATGATTTGCGACGCGCCTGCGACCGTCAGCTCGATACGCTTGCGGACATCGTCGCCATGGGCATGCGCGGCGGGCTTTCCTTCGACGCGGCGCTGGCGCTGTACTGCGAGAAGTTCCCCGGAGAGCTCTCGCAGTTGATGGGGTCGGCGCAGCTCAAATGGAAAAGCGGCGTGGCAACGCGCGAACGGGCGCTGAAAGATGCTGCCGACCAGGTTGGCTCGCAGCTGGTGAAGAGATTTTCGGACACGGTTGTGCAGGCGATGGGGTACGGGTCCCCTCTGGCGGGCATGCTCACGACGCTCGCGTGCGACATCAGGCGTGAGCGCTTCGCGCAGATAGAGCGGCAGGTCGAGAAGGTTCCCATCAAGATGCTCGTTCCCACGGGCACGTGCATCTTGCCGGCAATGTTGGTTCTGATCATGGGCCCCGTGCTCATTCAGTTCATAGGTTCAAGTTTCTAGAGAAAGGATTCGACATGGAGCAAATCAGGAAAAGGACGCTGCACGCCTGTTCGTGGCTGTCTGCGAAGAAGGCGGGAATGAGAGAAGACGGGCAGGGGACTACCGAGTACGCGATTCTCGTCGGCGTGCTTGCGGTTATCGCGATGCTTGCCGTCACCGCGTTCAAGGGAAAGGTCACGGAGCTGTGGGATGCCATCACGAACGGCATGAACGGACTGTAGGAACAGCCATGGTAGGCAGGCCGGTGGCTTTCCACCTCGACGAATCGGGGCAGGCGGCACTCGAGTACCTCGTCATCGGGCTCGTGCTCCTGGCGATGATCGGGGCTTTGGGCGCAATCTGGCATTTCGTCGCGGATGGCGGGATGTCACAGGTCATTTCCGCATCGGCATCGCATGCGCTCGGGACGATAGGAGGTGCGCTCGATGTGCTTTCGTTCTGAATCGGGACAGGCGACGCTCGAGGCGGCGTTTCTGCTGCCGGTACTGCTGGTGGTGTTCGGGGTGTTCTTGCAGCCGATGCTGCTGCTCTACGACCGCTGCGTCATGCAGACGGCGGCAGCGGAGACCTGCCGGATGCTCGCGACCAGCACACAAGACGAGCAGGCGGCGCGCGAGTATGCGCTGCGCCGCCTTGGCGCCGTGCCCAACGTGCCCGTGTTCCACGAGGGTGGACGCGATGGGTGGACCGTCGAGGTCTCGGGAGGTGAGCTTTCGCGCTCTCAGGTGGAGATTACTCACCATGTCGTCCCGCTGCCCCTGCTGGGCGTGGCTGCGGGGCTCTCGAGTCAACGTGCCGGCGACGGCTGCGCGGAGCAGAAAGTCTCCGCGTCTGCGAGCTGCACGCCGCAGTGGGTGCTCGATGCGGCTGCATCTCCCGACGAGTGGATAGGGGCATGGGCATGAACTCGGTATTCGTCAGACAAGAAGGCGGCTTCACGACGCC
>CACZQA010000013.1 GCA_902783175.1 uncultured Coriobacteriaceae bacterium | reverse complement strand
TCGGCAACAGCGCAATGAGGCACGTTTGTGAACGAGCTCAGGTGATATGCGCGCCAATAACCATGCGCTCTGCCATCCCAAGACCTCATCTCGCCAGCCAGGGTTGGCACTGCCAGGATTCTCTGGCGCAGGGCGGGTTTCCGCCACTCAGCTCTGGCACTGCCAGGGATTCCTGGCATGAGGCGGGTTCTCGCCACTCAGCGTTGGCACTGCCAGGATTCCGTGGCGCGGGGCGGATCCTCGCCCCTCCTCCACATACCAGTTTCTGATTGGCATGTGACTGAATTGGCAATTGCCAGTATAATCGACGCAATGCAGGACAGGAGGCGAAGGGCGGCACATGGCGCAATTCGATCAGACGCTCAACTCAATGATTGATGCCTTGGGATGCTCCAACAAGGAGCTCGCCGCAGCATGCGAGCTGTCTGCCTCGGCGCTGAGTCGCTACCGCAACGGCAACCGCAAGCCAACCTCGACGGGAAAGACCGTCGCCCGCCTAGCCGAGGGGATCGCGAGCATTGCACAGCGCGTCGGCATCACGGAGTACTCGAATGCCGCCACAGTGCAGCAGCGCCTGCTCGGTAGCCTGTCCAACAAGAGCCGCAGCCTGGCCTTTGCCGACAAGCTCAACAGCCTCATGAACACCCTGGGGCTCTACAATACGAAGCTCGCGGAATACATCGGCATCGACGCCTCCTACCTCTCCCGCATCCGCGCCGGTTACCGCTACCCCGCCCACGTGCGCGAGTTTGCCATGCGCTGCGCCCGCTACGCGACGCTGCACGCCGACCATTCGACGCAGGCTCCGCTCGCGGCGCTGCTCAAGGCGCAGAACCCAGCCCTCTCCCTGCCCAGCTTCAACGACACCGATGCCATCGAGGCCGCGATTGTCAGCTGGCTCACCACGGACGACAACTCCCGCACGGCGGAGCAGGAAGACGCGCTGGGCTTTCTCAAGTCCATCAACGACTTCGACTTTGGCGCGTTTTACGAGAACGTCCACCGCGAATCCACCTCGTGCTCCAACCTCACCGACACGCACGCGCGCGAGTTCCTGCAACATCCGCACGCCGAGCTCGCCTACGCCGTCGAGGACATGCGCGAGACGTACCTGCAGCTCTACCGGATCGCAAGCCTCTCGCCCAAATCGCGCGAGCTCTTCATCTGCTCGGGCCTTCCCATGGACGAGTTGCTCGGCGACGGCGCGTACTACACCCGCTGGGTCTCCGCGCTGCTCGACGTGCTGTCAAGCGGCGTGCACGTGAGCCTCATCCACAACCTCGACCGCTCCTACCGCGAGATCATCCGCAGCCTGATCGTCTGGCTGCCGCTCTACGCGACGGGCATGGTCACGCCGTACTACCTCGAGGGAGTCCACGACCGCATCTTCAGACGTGCGCACTTCGTCTCCAACGCGGCGGCGCTCTACGGCGAGTGCATCGGCGACGACGTCTCCAACGGCATGCACCGCCTGACCACCGAACCGCAATCCGTACGCTACTACCAGCGCAAAGCCGAAATCATCCTCGACCACGCCAAACCGCTGATGGATGTCTACACCGCTAAGGACGTGGGCGCTTTCGAAAAGAAGATGGCCGAGCTCTCCTCGACGCGCGGAGATGACACCAGCTACCTGTCCTCGTTGCCGCTTTTCACGATGCCGCCCGAGCTGCTGCAGCGCATCCTCGAACGCGCCGGCCTCGACAACAGCGCACGGGCCCGTCTGCGCATCAGCGCCGCCGCGCAACGCGCAAACGTCGAGACCTTCCTCTCTCACTCCAAGAAGCACGACTACATCGTCGGCTTCGACGAGGCGTCGTTTGCACCCGACGCACTGCGCCTGCAAACCGAGCGCGCGTTCATGGAAGAGACCGTCCTCTGCGAGCCCTCCGAATACGCCGAGCACCTCGAGGCAACGCGCGCCTTCGCGCACGCGCACCCTAACTACAGCTTCAGCCTTATCAAGCGCACGTCGCTCAACGCGCTGCAGGTGTCCCTCAGGGGCAGCTCCTGCGCAATCGTCGCCAAGGCAAAGGGACCGGCGCTCGTGCTCGCAATCTATCACCCGCGCATCGCAGAAATCATCGGAAACCTCGGCACGCTCGTCGAAGACGCCGGCTAGCAGTGGTTCCTCAGCACTCCCCGCTCGGCCGCATCGGAGCTTCCGGCATCTGCCACGAGCAGAACTTCCAATACGGCTCGTTGACGCGCGCGGCATACGCCTCCATGTCGACGCCCTCCCAATCGTAGAAGCCGCGCCCTGCGCTCGCCCCGGTACGCCCCTGCTCCATGAGGCTGTCGATGACCGGCGGCACGTCCTTCCTGTCGCTCAGCACGGGAAACAGGTTTTTGCAGGTCGCGCGGTTCAGCGCGAGCCCGCCTGTGTCGAAGTGCTCGAAGATGCCTATGGAGGTGTAGCGGGGGCAGAAGCTGTAGCGCAGCGCGATGTCGATGTCATGCGGGTCGGCGACGCCCTCCTCGACGAGCGCGAGCGCCTCGCGCCACAAGGCGAACTGCAGGCGGTTGCCGATGAACCCCGGCGTCGGTTTCTTCAACACGACTGGCTTGCGGTCGAGCGCCTCGAGCAGCTCCACCACATACGCGCATACCTCGGGATCTGTCGTTTCCGCAGCGCAGACCTCGACGTAGGGCACCATGTGCACGGGATTGAACGGATGCGTGACCACGATGCGGTCGGCGTATCTCGTGCACGATGCCGCGAGCTGGTCGGGCACGATCGACGAGCTCACCGAGCAGATGGCACGCAGGCTGGGGCACGTCTGCTCGAGGCGACGGTACACGTCGGCCTTCTGGTCCAGGTCCTCAACGATGCACTCGAAGACCACCTCGGCATCTCGGAGGGCAGGAAGCTCGGTCGAAACGCGCGCGTACGTCGCGCAGATATCTGTCTGCTCCTGCGTCGCGACGCCATTTTGCACCATGAGCTGCCAATGCGCCGCAAACGAAGCCTCGAAGCGCCCCGCGGACTGCGCGCTGCGGGCGAAGACCTGCGTCTCCATCCCGTGTCCCGCCGTCAGCACCGCGAGGCTCGAAGCGATCATGCCCGTTCCGACGATTCCGATTCGCGGCATTGCCGTCACCCCATTCTTCTCGTTGCGCGGCGCCGTGCAGTACCCCTCGGCCAGCCCATCTCATTCGATCACGAATTGGGGTCTTGCCCTGCCTCGACGCGCGCCATCATCTTCTTCCACGCACTATCGTCCAAGATCTCGTACCACACGCCGCCGGAAAGCTTACTCGAGGCGGGCGCGCTCGCAGAGTACATCTTCTCGGTATCCATGCCGCGCATCACGAACGCGAGCTCTGCGATCTTCCATGCGGGCATGTTCGTCTCGATGCAGCCAGAGATGGTCGAGACGAGCCCGGGCACCTGCCAAGCGGGCTTGCCCATGATCTCCTTGACGATCGCCTTCATCAGATTGCGCTGGTTTTTCGTGCGCTGGTAGTCGCCTGCGGCATACGCCCCCTGGTCGGGCGGGTTGCCATGGCGGCAACGCGCGAGCACGAGCGCCTCCTTCCCGTTGATGCGCGACGCGTCACCCGCCGGGACCCAGACGCCGTCGTAGTAGGTACCTTCCGGAACCTGCACCGTCACGCCGCCCAAATCGTCCACGAGCTTCTCGAAGCCGCTGAAGTAGATGGTCGCGTAGTAGCTGATCGGCACGCCTGCCACCTTGCTCACCGCGTCGATGGCGCCCGAGTAGCCCTCGTAGGCAAGCGCAGAGTTGAGCTTGCCCTTGCCGTGTCCGGGAATCTCGACGAGCAGGTCACGTGGCATTGAAACCATCGTCACCTGCTTGGCCGCCTCGTCGACGCGGCACAAGATCATACTGTCCGCACGGGCCGTATCCTCTGCCTCGTCGCGGCTGTCACTCCCCATGAGCAAGACGTAGTACGGCTTGCCGATCCCCGGTCCAGAGACAGAGCCGGAGACATCGTCGCTCGGGCGCATCGCGAGCGAAACCTGCAGGTACCAGCCCACGAT
>CACZQA010000012.1 GCA_902783175.1 uncultured Coriobacteriaceae bacterium | reverse complement strand
TCGTATGTGATGCCCGGCCACATCGCAGCTCCTCGGTGTTCGGTGCGATTCCGTTTGCTCTTACGGAATTGAATTGTTATTAACTTCCGTTATTAGCGCAAGGAAGACAGTGACGACACGGCGAAGAGCCGGCAGCGGACGGTCGGCATCCGCGCATCCCGCGTCGCCAGGCCTCGTGGGCAGGTAGACGCCCAGAGCACCTCGGCGGCGCCGCGGGGTAAACTTTTTCGGCCGAACAATCCCCCCGCAACAAAAAAGCCTGACCGTTTATGCAGGTCAAGCTAGGTGTTTTGGTCGCGGGGACTGGATTCGAACCAACGACCTTTCGGGTTATGAGGCCGCTCGTTAGTCATCAACCAGTATCAACGGTTACTTATTTTCCCTGAAAAACGCCGATTTTCGTGCAACCAGCATCAAGCCGTATCAACCAGTATCATGCAGATTTGCCCATGATTTGCCCATAGAGGCGCTTTCGGAGGCATCACTGACAGCGTCCGAAGACATGAAAAGAGGTCGGCAGTGCATTATTCCATCGGCTGTTGCCGACGCAACCCTCCGAGACCCGCTCGGATGAATGCATCTATCGAAACGCGCGTTTTCTCCCAGGCGACATCGTCGTTGCAGCTCATTGCAGCGGTGTAGCATCCTGTCATCTGGAAAAGGAGCAGAGCTGAAGCTTGGTCGGCGCCTATGCCGGTCGCGCAGTAGATGTTCTGCTCAGTCCAAGGTCCCAGAACATCGCCGAGAACGTTTTTCAATTCCGAAAGATAATGCGGATCCTTCACCAGCGCCTCGTATGGCCCCGCATCGCGCAGTGCCATGCAGTAGGGTCGCTTCGGCATGCCCGTCTCTTCAGCATCTGCACCGCAGCACAACTGAACGCCCAGGTCGCGAAGCGTATTGTGAAACTCCCTTGCAAGTGCTTCGAATACTTCCTGCAGATTTGCGAAATGGGCGTAGAACGTCGAGCGGCTGACACCCGCTGCCGTGGCGACTTCAGTGACGCTCAGACAATCGAACGGCTTCTTCTTCAGCAAATCCAGCATCGCCTGCCGAATCGCCTGCTCGGTCCGTTCGTTTCGGATATCCGACATACAAGCTCCTATGGCTTTCCGCAACCCTGCCCGTTTAGGATACTGCGGTTTTTATTTCCGTACACAGCGTACGAAAACGTTCGGAAACATACCAGCAATTGTTCGAGAATTCACTCGATATCACATCGATTGGAGAATCATGGTTTTCTGCATCACGCTCGAGCGCATGCTCATCTTCTTCGCAATCTTTCTGCTGGGTCTTTTCCTAGCGAAGAAATCGGTTATCCGCAAGGAGTACCTCGGCGATTACGCGATGCTCGTGACCAAGGTGTTCCTACCCGTTACGGTGTTCACCATGATGGCGTCGTCGACCACAGCGCAGATGATCATCGACAATCTGATGCTCATACCCCTATCCGCTGCGTTTTACGCGGCAATCACAGCCGTGCTGTTCCTGCTGGCGAAGCTGCTGCGCGTACCGCAGGACAAAGACCGCGTCTTCATGTTCAGCTTCATGTTCGGGAACACCTTCTTCGTGGCGATTCCGCTGTTCACAGCGCTGTTCCCCGAAACCGGAGCCATGTACATCATGGTGTTTTCTATCGTCGACCAGCTTGTGTTCTGGTCGTTTGGCGTGTGGCTGTCCACAGCGCGCGACCGACTGGGTGGCAGGAAGTTCAGTCTTGCATTCGTCAAGCAGGTGGTGCTCTCGCCCAATATCATCGCCATGCTCTTAAGCTTCGTCTTTATTTTCATCGGCATCAAACTACCGGGCCCCGTGCTGACGGCGCTCAACATGGTATCGGCACCCACAAGCGCACTAGGCATGATTTACCTGGGCGCGCTGGCGGGATTCTCCAACTCGTTGAGCGTACTCAAGCGACCCGAGCTCTACGTAGGCATCGTGGTGAAGATGATCTTGCTACCCGTTTTGGCAGGAAAGCTCTTGCTGCTAACGGCATTGCCAACCGAGCTCGTAACGGCGTTCGTATTAATCATGGCCTTGCCGGTAATGACTGTCGTTCCCATGGTCGCAACGCAAAACGGCAACGAGGGCGAATATGCTTCGGGCATCCTTGAGGTGACGCTTGTGGCAAGCGTGTTCACGATGCCGCTCGTAGCGTTCCTTGTGCTCTAGTTTTGCATGTATCGCCGGTAGCGCCCGCAAACATGAAAGGAGGTCGGCTGAAAACAGGAGCCGATCGTCGCCTTGATGTCGGCGGAGCCACTCTTCAAGAGGCCCCTCATTGCTTCGCCGATTCTTCTATTCCTAAGTTTTGGAATTCTTTCATTTTTTAGGAATGGATGTCATAGGCGCCACAATCCCGACCCCCAACCCCCGACCCCAATCATTTGCGTCTATAGTCCTCAAGCTCCTCTAATTTATCGCTTTCGTGCGAATCGGGGCAAAAACATTTTCCGGTTTCGGTGATATGAGAGCAACATTTCCTGCTTTCGTGCGATGATAGGCTCAAACATTCAATGTTTTCGGCTCAGGAGGATGCAGATGGCCGGTTTCTTCAAACGCAAGGCATACGACAGGCTCGCCGAGTGGAAGAGGGTCTCAAACGGCAGGACGGCGATTCTGATCGAAGGGGCGCGGCGTGTTGGGAAAAGCACGGTGGCGGAGCGCTTCGCGCAGGAGAACTACGCTGACTACCTGCTGATAGACTTCTCGCTGGAAGGCGACGACATACGTGAGAACTTCGCCAACATCGGCAACCCCGACGCATTCTTCCGCAACCTCTTCCTCCTGAAGGGCAAGAGCCTGCCCAAGGGCGACGCCGTGATTATTTTCGACGAGGTCCAGCTGTTCCCTCCCGCCCGTCAGGCTATAAAAGCCCTTGTCAAGGACGGACGCTACCACTACATCGAGACGGGGTCGCTCATCTCGATAAGGAAGAACGTGAAGGACATCCTCATCCCCTCCGAGGAGGAGCGCGTGAAGATGCATCCGATGGATTTCGAGGAGTTCTGCTGGGCCTTGGGCGACGACGTCACCGCACCGGCCATCCGCGAGGCGTTCGAATCCCGCCAGCCCTTGCCCGACGCTGCCCACCGCCGCGTCATGCGCGACTTCCGCACCTACATGGCCGTCGGCGGGATGCCGCAGGCGGTGGAGAGGCTCGTGGCGGGCGGCGATTTCGCTGCCATCGACCATGCCAAACGGGCGATACTCGACCTGTACGAGGAGGACCTGGGAAAGCACGACGACGAGATGTCCGACCGCGCGGCCGAGGTCTTCAAGTCGATTCCGAGCCAGCTGTCGCACCATAACTCGCGCTTCCGGTTCGCGACCGTCGATGCCGCCGCGCGCGCCCGGAACCTGTCCGGGTCGATCGCTTTCCTCGGCGAATCCATGATTGCCAACGTGTGCTACAACGTGTCGGCTCCCGAGGTGGCGCTCGGCCTGAACGAGGATCGGGGCAACTTCAAAGTGTATCTGGGGGACACTGGGCTGCTGGTGAGTCAGGTGATGCGCGGCGACCCGCAAGCGGGCGACGATCTGTATCGGGCGCTCGTGACCGGCAGGCTCGGCATCAACGAGGGCATGGTCGTCGAGAACGCCGTCGCCCAGACCCTTGCCGCGAACGGCCACGGGCTCTACTTCCACGAGTACAGCTATAGGCCGGCCGAGGCGAAGAGGGAAAGCCCCTATGAGGTCGACTTCCTGATCGTCCGTGGCAAGCGGCTGTGCCCCATAGAGGTGAAGTCCTCGGGATACAAGAGTCACAAGTCGTTCGACTACTTCACCGAGAAGTACGACATCAAGATCAACGAGCGCTTCATCGTGTACACGAAGAACCTCGCGCATGAGGGCAACCTGACGTACCTGCCGCTTTACATGGCCATGTGCCTGTAGCCTCTCGATTGCAGGCGTCGCCGCGTGCTGCCCCATACGGGCGGACCTGCGGGCAAAATACTGTGCAAAGGGCACTCCGATAAATCAAAACAGGTCAGCTGAACATGTGGCTGACCTGCGGTTTTGCAAGAAAAAAGCCGCTCATAAGCGGCTGATAATTTGGTCGCGGGGGCTGGATTTGAACCAACGACCTCCGGGTTATGAGCACGTGTCTTTCGTATCGGGACGCCTCGTT
>CACZQA010000011.1 GCA_902783175.1 uncultured Coriobacteriaceae bacterium | reverse complement strand
GGCCCTAGTCCTCGTGGTAGAGCTCGTCGCCGGGATGCTCGAACTCCGTCGGGCCCGTCCCCCACATCTCGTAGAGACGCTCACCCGCAGCGTTGGTCATCTGGTAGCTGCAAAACGGGATGACGCGCCCGTCCTTCATCGCCACCTGCATCGAGCACTCGCTCATGCGCTCCATCGTCGCGGTCATCGCGTCCATGTAGTCCATGATGATGAGGCTGATGCCCTTGTTCAGGTCGACGCCCTTCTTGTAGAGGATATCGGGCAGCACCGAGCCCTGTGGGCTCGTCGGGTCGAAGTACTCGAGGTATTCCTCGCGCGTGAGATCGCGCGTGGCGGGGACGTAGCCCCCATCTTCTGCCGCGACGAGGAAGGTACCGGTATCGCACATCGGGTCCGAGCAGCCGAGCGGCATGATGTCTTGCACCTTGATGCGCCCGTTGGTCTGCTTCTCGATATCGAAGATGGTGTCGCCCGCCGTGTAGTCAGCGTAGGTCTCGGGCTCGAAGCGGCCCGACATGAACGCCGGCTGCAGCGCGACGCCGATCACGACGTCGGAGTTCTCCCAGGCAAAGTCGATGACCTCGCCCACCAGGTCGTCGTTCACGCCCTTGACGATCGTCATGCACAGCACCATCTGGATGCCGACCTCGCGGCAGTTCTGGATTGCCGCCATCTTGTCGGCAAGCATCGCGCCGTTGCCGCAGATCTTCTCGTACGGGTCCTCGTCCACGCCGTCGAAGCTCAGGTATATGCCCGTGATGCCGGCGTCGACGAGCTTCTGGAGGTACTCCTTGGAGCGCCCGATGACGATGCCATTCGTATTGATCTCGATTCCGACGAAGCCATGACGGCGTGCCATCATGACGATCTCGTCGAGGTCGGGGCGTATCGTCGGCTCGCCACCGGTGATCTGCAGGCCCGTCTCGGGCCCGACCTTCTCGGCAAGCGTCGTAACGAGGCCCTCGATCTCGTCGTAGCTGATGCCGTGCGTCGGAAAGTCCGCGCTCATGAAGCACACCGGGCACTTCGCGTTGCAGCGGCGCGTGACCTCGATCTCGACGAGCGTGCCACGGCGCAGGTGGCGTTTGCACAGCCCGCAGCTCTTGCAGCACTCGCCGACGATCTCCTGGTCCATCACCTTCGGGCGCGTGACATCCGTGTGCATGCTGCGCAGCCACTGGTAATGGTCGGCGTTCGGCGAGAGGTAGGTCGTGAACTCGCCGTGCTCGGGACAGGTGCGCGTCATCCAGACTTTGTTGTCCTCATCCGCATACACCTGCGCCGGAAGCGTCTTCAGGCAGTGAGGGCAAAGCGCGTGCACCTTGTGAAGGTCTCTTTTCTCGGTCATGTAGTTGCTCCTATGAAAAAGCGACCCCCGAACTGACAAAATCCGGGGGTCGCGTGTCAGTGCCTAGAGAATGCCGTCAGTCGGCTCGGGCTTGAGCTCCGCGACATCCTCGCCCAGTTCCTCGGAATCCGGGTTGTCCATGTACTGGCGCGGGTCGTGGTTGTCGTTTGGCGGAGCGACCGACCTGATGCCCAGGTAGTCTGCCCACGCGAGCACGCGGCGCGGCACGTAGATGTCGGTCTGGAACTTGGACGCGCACTCGAGGGCACGCGCGCACGAAAGCGCATGCGCAAGGTCCTCGATCTCGTCGACGTCGGCGACGGGAGACAGGTACGCATTGGGGATGTTCTTCTCGGTGAGCTTCTCGCGGTAGCCGTCCAGCGCGGGACGCCCGTCCATGTTGTAGTAGATGCCCTCGTGGTTGATGGGCGTGTCGTAGCTGAAGCCGACGAGCGACGTGCCGCACTCCTGGCACGGAGCCTGCACGAAGCCCGGCGTGCCCAGCACCTCGCTGAAGTAATCGAGCCACTGGAACGCCTGCGTCACGTGCGTGCGCGGCAGCGTGGGAATGTCGGCGCCGATGGAGACGATGGCCTCGTAGCCCTGGTCGAAGATCTCCTGGAAGGCGCCGTCAAAATGCTCGTCGAACGACGTGCCCTTGTCGGACATGTAGTGGATCTCGCGCGGCCACGGGCCGATCTCGTCGAGCGTCTCTCGCATGAGCTCGATGTTTTTTGCCGGCGTCGTGGAGATGAACAGGTCGTAGCTGCGCTCGGGAGCCCCGGCGTCGCGCTCACGCTCGCGCCTGTTGGCTTCCTCAAGGTCGTCCATGCACCAGCAGGCGAGCTCGGTCACGTCCCACAGGCTGCGCTTGAAGAACTGCGCCGCCTGCTCGTCGGTGAATGTGCCGCCGCGGGAGCGGGTGAGCCTGGTCTTGACCAGGCCGGGAATCGGAGGCTTGGAGAAGATGAGAATCGCGTACTTCTTTTTCACTTACTCCCTCTCTTTCTTTCTGATACGGCAGGGAATGCCGTTGTAGATCCATGTTCCGATCAGGGGCTCGGGATCCATGGGGACCGTCCCCCTCGTGAGGAGGTTGACGTTGGACTCGAAGCAACCCGAGTAATCCGGCGCCCCGGCCCTCCGCTCAGGGTACCACCAACCGTACTCGGCAGATACCACGCCATCGACCATATTCTCGAGGTGCACATACTGCACGATCTCCACCTCGGGGGTGTCCTGGCGCGAGATGAGGACCTCGTCGCCCTCGGCAAGCCCGAGACGCTCTGCCGTGGCGGCCGACATGCCCACGGTCGGCTTGGGATGGCGCCTGCGCATCGAGGGGACCTCGAAATACGACGACGCCCAGTAGGGCTGCTTGCGCGCGCCCGTGATCATGGTCACGCAGCCATCACCCTCGTCGCGGTCCACGTGCACGCCGGGCACGGGGAAGAAGCGCGCTGTGCGCCCAGCGCCCATGCTGGCGAGGAACGGGTTGGCGAGCTCGACCTTGCCCGATTCCGTCGCGAATCCGCGCGGCTCGCCCGTTTCGGGGTCGATTTCCTCGTGCTTGTAGTAGTGCGCGGGGTTACCGCATTGCCCCGTCACCGTGAACGCCTCCCAGCTCATGCCGGTCGGCGCGATGGTGCGTGCGAGTTCTTCGGTCAGGTTCTTGGCTGGCCAGTTCTCCTCGGCGTCACCCATGCGCAAGGCAAGCTCGCGCAAGATGACGTAGTCTTCCCTGCGCTCGAACTGCGGTTCGCAAGCGGCGGGACCGCCATAGCAGAAGTCCGAGACGCCGCCCATCGCCTGGAAGGCCGGGTGCTCGAGAGCTGCGGCGGCGGGCAGCACGTAGTCTGACATCTGGGCGGTCGGAGTCATGACGAACTCGAAGTCGACGATGAGGTCCATGGCCTCGAACGCCGCTTTGACCAGACGCGTGTCGGCGTAGGTGACGAGCGGGTTTGCACCGTCTACGATGATCGCGCTCACCTTGTAGGGCTCGCCGGTCACCGCGGCGTTCCACACGCGCACGGGCAGCGGGCTCGTCAGGTAGCGCATGGGGAGGTGCCTGCCGAGCTTTGCGGTACGCGCATCTGCCTTCGCGAAGCCGCGGTAGCTCTGGATGCCGCAGTCGGGCTCGTTGAGGCCGTGCTCGCGCGATTCCTGGCTCAAGCGGGCGCTTCCCTCGAGTTCCATCTCGGACAGAAAGGTCGGGCGCTCGTTGAGCAGGGTGCCGCCCGGGACGTCGATGTTTCCCGTGATGGCGCGCAGCGAGGCGAGCACACGGTGCAGCGGGGCCGTGTTCGGCCCGATCTGGTCGACGCCGCGGCCCGAGAGCAGGCCGGCGGGGCAATTGGTCGCGTAGGTGCGCGCTGCTGCCTGGATATCTTCGACGGAGACCTTCGTGAGCTCGGACGCCTCCTCGAGCGTGCGCTCGAATGCCGCAGTCTTGAACTCGTCGAAGCCGTAGCACCACTTCTCGACGAACTCGTGGTCGTAGAGGTCTTCTTCGATGATCACGCGCGCCAGCGCGTACGCGAGCACGGTATCGGTACCCGGGAAGGGGTGCAGCCAGATGCTCGCGCGAGCCGCCGTCATGGACAGGCGCGTGTCGACGACGATGAGGTTGCCGCCGGAGCGTGCGTAATCGGCGATGTTGCGCCAGAACAGCGAGTTGTCCGATTCCGCCGGGTTCGTGCCCCACAGCACGAGGCACTGCGTGAGCCCCGGTCTGAAATCGCACTCGACGGACCACCCGTAGGTCATGGTGTCCATCCAGATGCGTGGGTTCCAGCAAATCGGTCCGATGCCCATGTTGTTGGGACTGCCGATAAAGGTCATGAAGCGGTGCAGTGGCCAGTACACGGCATGCGGGCCGCCGATAGCACTCGCGACCGTCCAGGGGCCGTGCTCGGCGACAAGTTGTTTGAGCTTGGACGCAATCTCGTCAAGCGCCTCGTCCCAACTGATGCGCTCCCATTTGCCGGACCCGCGCTCGCCCTTGCGGCGCAGCGGGTAGTTGACGCGCGTCGTGTCGTCGTAGAGCTTCTCTAGGTTGAGCGGCCAGCGCACGCAGCGCTGCGCGACCGAGGCGTCGTAGGGATAGCGGGTCGGATCTGGCGTGAGCTTGGTGACTCTGCCATCTTCGAGCGTCGCGTCGAACGCGCACAGGTACCCGCAGTAATGGCAGTTCGTCTTTTTAATCTCTGTAGTCATAGCTGGTCATTTTAGCGGACTGACAGGTGGTTTCACGCCTCATCGAAGGTCAAATCGGTGTTGTCGTCGCCTGTGAGCCGCCAGTACTCGGGATCGCGCTCGAGCGCGTCGACCGCATCATAGACCGCGCTCCAATCGACATCGACGCCAAAGACGGGCTCGAGGTAGTGCTTGACCGGCGTGCTGCCGATGCTTCGCTGCAGGGAGTTGACGCACGAGAAGCACGTGGAGAGCACGAGGTCC
>CACZQA010000010.1 GCA_902783175.1 uncultured Coriobacteriaceae bacterium | reverse complement strand
GCTCGCAGGCGAATTCACAAGATAGAAATGCAAACCTCGACGCGCAAGACGCCGAGTTGTGCGATAGTGACAAGAGTGTTTTTCCGAACCTTTTAAGACCGGTCCAGAGAGGCCGACAAAGGAGTTGGTGACATGCCATACAAGACCAAGACGGTCGTGATGGATTCACGCGCCGTCGAGCGTTCGCTCACGCGTATCGCTCATGAGATTCTCGAAGCGAACGACGGCGCCTCGTCGATTGCGCTGGTGGGGATCGTTACCAGGGGAGACATGCTCGCGGCCGAGCTCGCCCGCCGCATCGAGCAGATCGAGGGGGTCAAGGTCCCCGTCGGGCGCTTGGACATCACGTTCTACCGCGACGATATCGAGCAGTATCTTTCCCCGCAAGTCCACATGACCGACATCAAGTTCACGCTCGAGGGCAAAACCGTCGTCCTCGTCGACGACGTGCTCTACACCGGTCGCACTATCCGCGCGGCAATGGACGCGCTGCGCGACTTCGGACGCCCCGACCGCATCCAGCTCGCGGTCCTCGTCGACCGTGGCCACCGGGAGCTCCCCATCCGCGCTGACTTCGTGGGCAAGAATGTCCCGAGCAGCAAAGACGAGGTCGTGAGCTTCTTCTACGAGCCCATCGACGGCCGCACCTCGGTCGAGATCCTCGACCCCGGGAGTGGGCACGTCGGTTCCATGCCGATCAGCGCGAACACCGACCTCACCAAGACCTTCCACGAAGTGCTGGGAGATGATCAGTGATGCTCCACCACAAGCACCTAATCGACATCGACGAGTACTCCGTCGAGGAAATCACCGAAATTCTCGACACGGCGCGCAGCTTCAAGGAGGTCAACGACCGCACCATCAAGAAGCTGCCCACGCTGCGCGGCCGCACGGTCATCAACCTCTTCCTCGAGCCGTCCACGCGCACGCGCACGAGCTTCGAGATCGCGGGCAAGCGCATGTCCGCCGACGTCATCAACTTCTCCGCCTCGTCGAGCTCCACGAAAAAGGGCGAGACGCTCGCCGACACAGGCGAGACGCTCAACGCCATGAACGCCGACCTCATCGTCGTGCGCAGCAAGCAGGAGGGCGCGCCGCGCCTGCTCGCCCGCCACGTCGATGCCCACATCGTCAACGGCGGCGACGGCAAGCACCAGCATCCCACCCAGGCGCTGCTCGACGCGTTCACGATCCGCGAGCGCCTCGGGCACCTCGAGGGGCTGCGCATCGGCATCGTCGGCGACATCGCGCACTCGCGCGTCGTCGGCTCGCTCGTGCCGCTGCTCGTCAAGATGGGAGCCAAGCCCATCGTCATCGGCCCTCCGACGCTCATGCCCTCGGAGCCCGGCTGGTGGGGCTGCGACTGGTCCTACACACTCGACGACGTCCTGCCCGAGCTCGACGTCGTCTACATGCTGCGCATCCAGATGGAGCGTCTCGACGGCGCGCCGCTGCCGTCCCTGCGCGAGTACACCATGCTCTACGGCATCGACACCGCGCGGCTCGCGGCCATGAAGCCCGAGGCGATCATCATGCATCCCGGCCCGATCAACCGCGGCGTGGAGCTGTCCGCCGAGGCGGCCGATTCCGAGCGCGCGGTCATTCTCGACCAGGTCAATGCCGGCGTGGCGGTGCGCATGTCCGTAATGTATCTGCTCCTTGGAGGTGACAACAGTGGCCTTGCTTCTTAAGAATGCCCATCTCGTCGACCCCGCGACGGGAATCGACGGAGTCGCGGACCTGCTCGTGCGCGATGGCCGCGTGGCGGCTGCCGGCGCCGGCCTCTCCGCTCCGCAAGACTCCGAGGTCAAGGACCTCTCGGGCAAGTACCTCGTGCCCGGCATGGTCGACGTGCACGTCCACTTCCGCGATCCTGGCCAGGAGTACAAGGAAGACATCGTCACCGGTATGCGCGCCGCGGCAAAGGGCGGCTTTACCGGCGTCGCTCCCATGGCCAACACCAAGCCCGCCATCGACGACGCGTCGATGGTCGCCTACGAGCTCGAGAAAGCCGCATACGCGCCCGGTCGCACGCACGTCTACCCGATCGGCGCGTGCACGAAGGGGCTGAAGGGCGCCGAGCTTTCCGAGATGGGCGACATGGCCCGTGCCGGCGCCGTCGCGTTTTCCGACGACGGGCGCGGCATCCAGGACGGCGGCATGATGCGCCGCGTCATGGACTACGCGAAGATGTTCGGCAAGCCCGTCATGAGC
>CACZQA010000009.1 GCA_902783175.1 uncultured Coriobacteriaceae bacterium | reverse complement strand
TTCTCCGCGGCTTCCTTCAGGCGCTGCAGCGCCATCTTGTCGGTGCGCAGGTCAACGCCCTGGTCGGCCTTGAACTTGTCAGCCAGCCAGTCGATGACGCGCTGGTCCCAGTCGTCGCCGCCCAGGTGGTTGTCGCCAGCGGTGGCGAGAACCTCGAAGACGCCGTCGCCCAGCTCGAGGATGGAGACGTCGAAAGTGCCGCCGCCGAGGTCGAAGACCAAGATCTTCTCGTCTTCAGCCTTCTTGTCGAGGCCATATGCCAGAGCTGCCGCAGTCGGCTCGTTGATGATGCGCTTGACATCGAGGCCGGCGATTTTGCCCGCATCCTTGGTTGCCTGACGCTGAGCGTCGTTGAAGTATGCGGGGACGGTGATGACGGCTTCGGTGACGGGCTCGCCCAGATACTTCTCGGCGTCGGCCTTCAGCTTCTGCAGGACCATAGCCGAAATCTCTTCCGGCGTGTACTCCTTGCCATCGATATCGACCATGTTGCGGCCGTCCTTGCCCTGAACGACGTTGTAGGCGACGGTCTTGCGCTCGGACTCGGTCTCGCTGTAGTTACGGCCGATGAAGCGCTTGATGGAAGCGATGGTATTGGTGGGGTTGGTGACCGCCTGGTTCTTGGCAGCCTTGCCAACGACACGCTCGCCGTCCTTGCGGAAGCCCACGACGGACGGAGTGGTGCGGTCGCCTTCTGCGTTGACGATGACCGTCGGCTCGCCACCTTCGAGAACTGCCATTGCGGAGTTCGTGGTGCCGAGGTCAATACCGATAATCTTGCTCATGCTGAATCCCTTCATTCATGTAGTGCACCTAATTTGTATGTCATACATAATGAAATCTAAGTGTATCCATGTCAAGTTTCTTTAAGCCTTTTCAGCTAAGCGTTACCTCCGTGTAATGTGAGGTCATTGGCTGCTGCGGTCGTTGCCACGGGGTCGTTGCCACGGGGTCGGTTCTCGGTGGCTCTGATAACAGAGTCCATCCACTATCGAGACCGTCATTGCTGCAATGCTGCGGGGTCGGCTCTCTGTCCAATACTGCGGGGTCGGTTCTCTGTGGCTCCAATAGCAGACTGCCGCAGCTATTAGGACATCGAGAACCGACCCCGTCCCCAGACCCCGTCTCCAAAGACCCCGCCGCGAATCCATAACCACCGAGAACCGACCCCGCAAAACGACCCCGCGAGGCCCCCGCAAAATACCTATTGCGAAGACATGGCGTTACCGTTATTTTCAATCCTGCAATTAGTCGGGCATAAGGGAGAGCCCGTGAAACAGGAAGGAATCTAAGGCTATGGCAGCTCCAGAGATTGATACTGACGAGTGTTCCGGTTGCGGTATCTGCGTTGATTCTTGCCCCGAGGGCGTGCTCGACATCGTCGGCAGCACCGCCGCCGTAGTGAACGAGGACTCTTGCATCGAGTGCGGCGAGTGCGTGGAAGAATGCCCCATGGGCGCCATCGTCCTAGACGAGTAGACCGCCTGCCACCTGCGCCGCATCGTCCATGAGCCCAAGCGTTCGGGCTCGCGCAAATCGAGCGCCGCACACGAAGGAGGCCGCGTTGCGCGGCCTCCTTTACTTTACGTTGTATTTGTTCATCGCCTTGGTCGGGCTTTCGTCGAGCAGATCGACAATCGCCTCGGCAGCACGTTCGACCGCCTGGTCGAACGCAATCGCCTCATCGCCCTTCGGCGCCTGCAGCACGTAGTCGACCACGCGCTTGTTGCCCTTCGGGTGCCCCGTGCCCACGCGCACGCGCACGTATCCGTTGCTTCCGAGCTTGGCGTGAATCGACTTCAGGCCGTTGTGCCCACCGTGCCCGCCACCAACCTTGATGCGGACCACACCCGGTTCGAGGTCCATATCGTCGTGGACGACGAGAATCTCCTCCGGCTTGACCTTGTACATTGCCGCGAGCTTGCTTATGGGGCCGCCCGACGTGTTCATGAACGACATCGGCTTGGCGAGCAGCACTTCTGAGACCCCATGCTTGACGTGCGCCACATCGGCGCCGCACTCGCTTTTCCAGTAGTTCGCGCCCAGCTCGCGCGCGGCGCGCTCAAGCGCGAGAAAACCCGCGTTATGGCGGGTTCCCTCGTATTCGGCACCCGGATTGCCCAGGCCTGCCACCAACTTGATCGTCATGCCCGAAAATTCCCCTAGAGCGCGAAGTCCGGGTCGAACAGCTCGGAGACGGAGCCGTTCGTGAAGACGTTGTTGATCGCCTGCGCAAACAGCGGCGCGCAGCTGATGGTCTTGATCTTGCCCTGGAGGTGCTCTTCGGGGACGGGAATCGTGTTCATGACGACGATCTCGTCGGCGACGGAGTTCTCGAGGCGGTCGTACGCAGGACCCGAGAAGACCGGGTGCGTCGCGCACACGTACACCGACTTAGCCCCGCGGTCCTTGAGGGTCTTCATGCCGGCGCAGATGGTGCCTGCCGTATCGATCATGTCGTCGTTGAGGATGCAGTTCTTGCCCTCGACATCGCCGATGATGCTCGTGATCTCTGCGACGTTGTGCTTCGGACGGCCCTTGTGCATGATCGCGAGATCGGCACCGAGGATGTCGCTCATCTTCTTGGCGGCCTTCGCGCGGCCGACGTCGGGAGAGACGACGCACACGTTGTCGAGGTTCTTCTTCTTGAAGTAGTCGCAGAACGTGTAGAGCGCGGTCATGTGGTTGACCGGGATGTTGAAGAAGCCCTGGATCTGGCCCTGGTGCAGGTCGATCGTCGTCACCGTGTGGACGCCTGCAGTCTGCAGCAGATCGGCGACGAGCTTGGCGGTGATGGGCTCGCGGGCGGCGGACTTGCGGTCCTGGCGCGCGTAGCCGTAGTGCGTGATGACCGCGTGGATACGGGCGGCGCTTGCGCGCTTGGCTGCGTCAACCATGATGAGCAGCTCCATCAACGCGTCGTTGACCTCGCCCGAGACGGATTGGATCAAGAAGACGTCCTCGCCGCGGATCGACTCCATGTAGCGCGCGTAGCATTCTCCGTTCGCGAACTTCTCGAGCTTGATATCGCCGAGCTCGACGTCGAGATACTCGGCAATCTCCTGCGCCAGCTCCGGATACACGGAGCCAGAGAAAATATGGAGTTGCCGTTCTGCCGTGCGCTTACGACGCTTCGTTGCCATCGCTGTTCAACCTTCCCCTTGGTGTCTCGAACAAGACTTCTTAAAACCTCATGACAAACGTTACCTACACAACTTACTACCGGACAAGCCGGCATACGGGCGAGACTACTCAGTTTTCATGTGTCTGGCAGTCCAGCCCTCGATGATCTTCTGCTCGCTGCGCTCCAGCGTGAGCGCCCCGTCGGGCACGTCTTTCGTGATGCAGCTTGCCGCGCCCGTCACCACGTTCGCGCCCAGGTTTACCGGGGCGACGAGCATCGTGTCCGAGCCGATGAAGCTGTTGTCGCCAATCGTCGTCGGGTTCTTGTGGACGCCGTCGTAGTTGCAGGTGACAGTCGCCGCGCCGATGTTGACGTTTTTGCCGATAGTCGCGTCGCCGATGTACGACAGATGCGGGACCTTGCTGCCCGGTCCGACCGTCGACTTCTTGATCTCGACGTGCGTGCCCGCCTTGGAGCCGTCGCACATGTGCGTGCCCGGGCGCAGATACGCGCGCGGGCCGCACTCGACGTCGTTGTCGATAGCTGCCTGAATCGCGACCGTCTCGTCGACAGTGCAGCGCTCGCCGACGGTGCAGTCGGTGAGGCGGGAGTTGGGCCCGATCACGCTGCCCGTGCCGATGGAGGTCGCACCCCATAGCATGGTCATCGGAAGAAGCTCGCAATCGCTTGCCACGGTCGCATCCGGCCCCACCCACACGAGGCTCGGGTCAAGCATGGTCACGCCGGAGGCCATGAGCTCCTCGTTGATGCGCAGCTGCGCGATTTTCGACGCGGTGGCGAGCTGGCCGCGCGAGTTCACACCAAGGCATTCGTCGTTGTCGTCGACCACGACGCTGCCCACCTTAAAGCCGGCGCCATTCAAGATGGAGAGCATGTCGGTGAGGTAATACTCGCCCTGCGCGTTGTTGCGGTCGAGCTTGCCGAGGTGCGCGAGCAGCTCGGGCGCGCTGAAGCAGTAAATACCGGAATTGCACTCGGCGATCTTGCGCTGCTCGTCGGTGCAGTCCTTTTCCTCGACGATACCGCGCACGTTGCCGGACGCGGTGCGCACGATGCGCCCGTAGCCATGCGGATCTTCCGGGACCATAGTGAGCACGGTCGCCGCGTTGCCCGCGGATTCGTGCTGTTCGATGAGGTTTTTGATGGTCGAGGGACGCACGAGCGGAGTGTCGCCGCACAAGACGACGATGTTGCCCTCGTAGCCCTCGAACTTGTCTGCAGCGCACATGACGGTGTGGCCCGTGCCCAGCATCTCGAGCTGGTATGAAATCACGCAGTCCTCAAGCAGGGGTTCGACCTGCTCTTTTGCATGGCCGACGACCACATGTACGTCCGAGCAGCCCGCCTGGCGCGCGCTGTCGACGACCCAGCGCACGAGCGGTTTGCCCAGCATCTCGTGGGCGACCTTTGGTTTTTGGGATTTCATACGGGTTCCTGCGCCTGCTGCCAAAATCAAAGCTTTAGCTTCCAACACACGCTCCCATATAGATGTAGTGGCTGGGGTAGCAGGAATCGAACCCGCATCGACGGTACCAAAAACCGCTGTCCTACCGTTGGACGATACCCCAGTGCAATAGCAGTAGAGATTCTACAGAAACCGCCGCCGTTCACACAACGGTCAATTTCAAAATTCGCAAGGTCTGGACAATCTTTGCGCGCAGGCCCCTACGCGCAGGTGCGAAACGGCCCGCGTTGAGGGTATATCTGCAGCACACAAGGAGTCTTACTGCCCCACGCTCGCACGGGCGACCTCGACCCACGCGCAGCTCGACGCCACCTCGCGCGCAAAACGCTGCGCCGCTAGCAGGTCGGGGCAAACCGCGTAGCTCGTCGAGCCGCTGCCCGTCACGAGGGCGCACAGCACGTCGGGGCTCGTGCGCGCGAGCTCGAGGCGCGACCTGATCTGCGGGCCCACTTCCAGTGCTGCGGGTTCGAGATTGTTCGAGCACAGCGACGCGAGGAGCCGCGGAGACGACGTAGGGTCTTCCATGGCTGCGGCGAGCGCGTAGGCGTCGGGCGCAGCGGGAGGATTCGCGTCGAACGCCCGGTAGACGTCCGGTGTCGAATTGCCGACGCCATCGCCCATCAAGACGAGCGGCAGCGAGAACTCTGGCAGGCAGCGCACGAGCTCGTCTCCCCTCCCGCCCATGAGAGCCGCCCCGCCGTACAGGAAGAAGGCGACGTCGGCACCCAGGCCGCGAGCAACGCGCAGCACTTTCTCGCCCAGCGGATTGAGGTTGTGGAGCCTGCAAAACGCGCGTAGGGCGGCAGCCGCGTCCGCAGAGCCGCCACCGAGCCCGCCGCCTGCGGGGATGTGCTTTTCGACCTCGATCTTGAGCATCTGGCCGGGAAAGACCATCTGCCAGCCAAACGCCTGCTCTACCAGGTCGATGGCACGAAAGACGAGGTTTTGTTGCACGGGGATGCTCACGGGGCCGCAGTCGAGCTCGACGGGAGTGCCGAGCCTCGTGACTGCCCCCGAAAACGCGTCGACCTGCGCGCACGCCGTAAACTTGAGCGTGTCGTGCAGGTCGAGTGTTTGAAAGACAGAATCGAGCCTATGGTAGCCATCGACAGGCGGAAACTGGACGCTCAGGCACAGATTGACCTTCGCGTAGGCATGTTGCGTGATCGTCCGCGTGAGGTTGGTTGCCATGGCACCAGAGCTTTAGAGCGCCTCTTCGGCCAACTCCGGAAACAGCGGCTGCTCGCTTTCGGGGTCCGTGAGCTCGACCGTGCCCGTCAGGACGTCGACGTACTGGTACGATTGACGCGCCTTGCGGCCGCGCTTCTCGATAGTTTCGACGATGAAGAGGGAATTGTGAGCCTGGGTGAGGACGCCCTCGCGCTCGATGATCTTGGAACGGCCCATGTTCGCGCGCACGCGCAGGCGCTTGCCCGTGTAGCCCACCAGCGTCTCGTGGATAGAATTGACGGTGGTGGCCTGCCTGACGATAGTTTCTTCCATTAAGTGATTGCCTCCTGCGACAGATGAAGCATTAGTGTAGCATTTCTGCAACTACTTGTCATGTATTATACTTTGACAGATTTAAGCTCTCCACCACAACGGTGGATTGTAAACAGAATGCAACAAAACACCGAGGAAACTACCATGGCTTTTATCGACAGCAAGACCCTTGGCGAGACCGAAAGCGCGAAGCGCCTCATCGAGAACAGGGTCGCCTCGAGGATGGCTGCCAAAGACGGCTCCGTCTTTGACTTTGACCCCGCTGCAGCCGAATGCGCGAACACCCGCCTGGGGTGGACGACGCTCGCAAGCGAACCCCCGACCGACCCGGCCCAGATCGCCGTCATCGCCCAGCAGGCGCGTGGCGAGAAGCTCGACGCAGTCGTCCTGATCGGCCAGGGCGGCTCCACCCAGGCCTCGCAGACCATCACCAAGCTGCGCAGCCTCGAGCTCACCGACGAGGTCCCGTTCCGCACGATGGACTCCCTCTCGCCGGTCTACGTCAACCACATCCTCGGCTCGTCCGACCCGGCCCACACGATCTACATCGTCTCGAGCAAATCGGGTTCCACGCTCGAACCGACGCTTCTGAGCCACGTCGCGTGGACGTACGTGAGCGCCCATCTGGGCGAGGAGAACGCGGGCAGCCGTTTCATCGCGATCACCGACCCGGGCAGCGAGCTCGAGCAGACGGCCAAGAAGAACGGGTGGCGCGCGGTCTTGCACGGGCAGCCCGACGTGGGCGGCCGCTACTCCGCTTTGTCCGTCTTCGGCCTGCTCCCGATGTCCATGGTGGGGGTCGATCCGGTCAAGACGCTGATTGACGCGACCCCGATGGAGCACTTGTGCGCCACCGACTCGGCGGACAACCCCGCTATCTGGCTCGCCTGCTTCCTGTACGAGTGCCTGCTCGAGGGACGTGACAAGTTCTCGCTGCTCATGCCAGCGCGCAACCAGGTCTTCGGCCTATGGGTCGAGCAGCTCGTCGCCGAATCGCTCGGCAAGCTGGGGCACGGCATCCTGCCCAACGTCGAAATCGACGCGGGCATCCTGTCCGACAACTTCACCGACCGCTCCGCCATCCTGTGCAACATGAACAACGATCAGGCGTTCGAGCACGCGCGCACCTGCCTGAACCCGCAAATCCCGGTCTTCAGGCTCGACATCCCCGACAGTACGGCGATGACGCGCTACTTCATCATCTGGGAATACGCCGTCGCCATGTGCGGATGGCTCATGCAGATCAACCCGTTTGACCAGCCCGACGTCGAGAGCACCAAAATCGACGCCCGCCAGCTGCTGTTCAACCAAGACGGCGGCTTCAGCGTCCCGCAAAACGCGCTTGGCCGCAATGCATACGAGGAATACCAGCTCGACGACTGCCTGTACGCGGACAAGGTATACGTCAGCGCCGAGCTGCACGACCGCATGCCGCTGCACGACAAGCGCATCGACGTCAACGCGGCGTTCCGCATGCTGTTCGGCTCGATCGAGGAGGGCGACTACTTCAGCCTCAACGCCTTTCTGCCATTCAAGGGGACGGGTCGCCGCGAATGCCTCGAGAGGATTCGCCACCGCGTGGCCGACCGCCTCGACGCGTGCTCGTGCCTCGAGATCGGCCCGCGCTACCTCCACTCCACCGGCCAGCTGCACAAAGGCGGCCCTGACCGCGGCGTGTTCCTGATGGTGAGCAGCGACGAGACCTTCGACATCACCGTCCCGCATGAGAGCTTTACGCTGGGCGACGCCGCGATGGCAGAGGCGCTCGGCGACTTCTCCGCGCTCTCGAGCCGTGGACGCCGCGCCGTCTACATCCACCTGCGCAACAACGATGCCGAGACGCTCTCTCTCATGGCCGACGACGCGTGCTCGGCGATTTCCGCCGCGTACGCAGAGCGCACGCGCGCGAAGTACCTGCAGTAGGCACGAGGACAGAGGACCTGCGACAAGAGGCGGTCAGCGCGAAGCTGGCCGCCTCTTTTTTCGCGGGCCCCCTGTACGCTCGCGCTCCCCTCGCGCTGCGGACGCCATGCGCCCTGATGCCCCTCTTCTCATAGGGACTAGCTTTTCACTGATGTGGGACAGCCGAAGGCCGGCATGCAACCTCTCGGTGGCTTATCGGGAGCAGCTTCTTGAGCAGCGTAGGTCTTATCTGAGTCTGAACGGGCTCTGATTTTGGTCGTGGTTGCGTCTGGTGTAGGTCTGCCGGGTGGTCCGAGTCAGCTCTAGGTTTCTCAGGTTGTCTGCTCAGATTTCATCTGTAGCGTACGAGCTGCGGGAAATACGACACGACCGGAGGAGGTGAACCGCATGGCCCTGCTCGCCCTGGCAGCCTTGATACTCGGCTGGGCTGTCGTGCCGCGAGCCGCGGTCTTTCTGCTCAGGCATCGCAGCATTGTCGTCGGACGCACGCTCATCCCCACCTGTTCACGCGCCGGCCGCCCGCGCAGGCGGGCCAATCGTCTGCATGCCAGCGAGGTGCGCGCTTACCTCGTCCGCGTCGCGTGCGCGGTATCGCTCGTCGTATTTTCCCGCATAGCCTTCCAGATTCTGCCACCTCTGCTGCGCTTGCTCGCCACGCTCGGCGCCGCTTGCAGGGGAGTCGCCCTGCTTTGCGACCTTGTGGCACGCATCATCCCCTGGGAAGTATCGGCGGCACTGCTCGTACTCGGGGCGGTATTTGTGCTGGCGCAGACTGGCGGTGTGCTCCCCCTCGAGCTGCTCGCTCTTGCGGGGGCGCTCGTGGGCGGCGCAGCAGTGATGAATTGGGTTGCCCGGCGCTTGGATAAGCCCCAGCCGCTCGGCTCAGGAGACGTGCGGCTGTTTCCCGCGTTATGCCTGTTTTCGGGCTTTCAAGGAAGCTTCGCGGGCATGTTTGCCTGCTCGCTGGTCATGGGTGCCACAGCAATCGCCATCCTTTTACGCCGCAAGGCGATCGATGCGCATGTGCCAATGATGCCGGGGTTCGTGGTCTGGTACTGCGCCGGCCTGTTTTGCTGAAGGAGATGCGGATTGCGACAGGTCGCGCGAGAAGGGCCGGCTACTGCGAAGCTGCGTCTCCGATGATCTGCCGCGCCACGCGAATGCCGTCGACAGACGCTGACATAATGCCGCCCGCATAGCCCGCGCCCTCGCCGCACGGGTACAGCCCCATGACGCGCGTTGCCTGCAGCGATGCCTTTTCGCGCACGACGCGGACGGGAGATGAACTTCTGGCCTCCACGCCCGTGAGCAGCGCGCGTGCGTCCCCGTAGCCTTTGATGCGGCGGTCAAAAAACGGAATAGCCTCGCGCAGCGCCTGCGATGCGAAGCCGGGCAGACACGAGCTGATGGGCGCTTCCTCGACTCCGAGCGGATACGTCGGCTCGAGGTCGGTGCCCTTGCGGCAGGAACGGTCGAGGAAGGAACCGAGCGTCTGCAGGGGCGCGCGCCAGCTCGAGCCTCCGAGCTCGAAGGCGGCGCGTTCCCACGAACGCTGGAAGGCGATACCGGAAAGCGGATCGGACGGGTCGGGGAAGTCTTCGGGCACGACGTTGCACAGCAGCGCCGCGTTCGCGTTTCTTCCCGCACGCGCTTGGCGCGACATGCCGTTCACGCAGAGCTCGCCCTCCTCGCTGGAGGCAGCGACGACCTCGCCGCCTGGGCACATGCAGAAGCTGTAGACCGCGCGCCCGCTCGAAATTTTCGGCGGCGTGAGCTTGTAGTCAGCCGCTCCAAGCGCCGGATGCGATGCCGCGCGCCCATATTGCGCCTCGTTGATGCGCTGCTGGCTGTGCTCGATGCGCACACCGATGGAGAAGGGCTTCTGCTCGAGTTCCAGGCCGCAGCGTTTGAGCACTTCAAACGTGTCGCGCGCTGAATGCCCGACCGCGAGCACGAGCCTGCCCACAGGCAGCTGCTCGCTCGCCCCGTCTGGCCCCTCGACCACGACGCCCGTGAGGGAGCCACGCTCGATGACAAGGTCAATTAGTTGCGTGTGAAAGCGCACGTCACCACCGCAGGCGATGATGCGGCGGCGGATGTCTGCAACGACGCCGCCCAGCACATCGGTGCCGATATGCGGCTTCGCCTGCCAGAGAATCTCCTGCGGCGCGCCCGCCGCCACGAACGTCTGAAGGACCCCTGCGATGAGCGGCGAGTTCTTGCCCGTCGTAAGCTTTCCGTCGGAGAACGTGCCGGCGCCGCCCTCGCCAAACTGCACGTTGCTGCGCGTATTGAGCACGCGGGTCCGA
>CACZQA010000008.1 GCA_902783175.1 uncultured Coriobacteriaceae bacterium | reverse complement strand
GGTGGCGTGGCGGTAGCTGAAGAGCTGGCCTGGCGTGCCTACAACGAGGAGCGGGCAATTGACTGTTGCCTCGTCGTGGCGGTTTTGCTCGCGCTGTTTGCGGCGGTCTTCACCGTCTGCCTGCTTGCCAGACGGCGCGGCGCCCGCGTGAGAGGCCATGTGCCGAACGCGTTGCTGGTGTGTGCCGTCGGGGCCTGCGCGGCGCTCTCCTGCGGGACGCTCTACTGGAGCGCCTGGTCAAGCGATGTGGAACAGGTCGAGGGCGCCGTATCTGAAGGGCTTGTCGTCCATCTCGTCTCCGATCCGTCGCAGCAGGGGTACGGCACCGTGTCCGTGGCAACCACGTATGCCGGGCGGCACGAGGCGAGCGTGAGGATCAAGTGGCCCGAGCAAGTACAGGCCCTGCCGGCGGGCCATGCGGTGCTCGTCACGGGAAGCCTGCTGGCCCCGGGAACTGACGATGGTGGCAGGTGGAACCACCGCAACGGCTACTGCGGGATGCTCGCGGCATCGTCTGTGGAAGACAGGGGCTTTGCACCGGGGCTGGGAGGAATCGTCGCACCGTTTCGCGATGCCTCGTTTGACGCCGTCTCCGAAGTTGGGGGAGAGGCGGCTGGCCTTCTTGCGGGCGTGCTGCTCGGCAACAGGACCCTGTATGCGGGCACGGAGCTCGAGCAGGATTTTCGCACGACGGGCCTTGCGCATCTCATGGCCGTCTCGGGGACGCACCTCGCGGTCGTGACGGCGCTCGCGGGCTGGCTCGTCGCACGCATCCGCGCGCCCCGCGTCGCACGGTGCGCCGTGCTGACAGTGCTGCTCGTGTGCTACGTCTCGCTCACGTGCTTTGCCGCATCGGCCGTGCGCGCCTGCATCATGTGCGTCGTCGCCCTGCTCGCGGGAGTCGCGCTCCGACGTGCCCACGTCCTCTCGGCGCTGTTCGCCTGCGTTTTCGTGATGGCGCTCGTCTCGCCGCAGGTCGTCTTCTCGCTCGGGTTCCGGCTATCCGTCCTGGCGGTCTTCGGCCTCGTCATGTTCACGCCGCTCATCTCCTCGTGGCTGGAGTTCGTGACGGGTGGGCGCCTGCGCAAGCTCTGCGAGTTGCTCGCGGCGACGCTTGCGGCAACGCTGGCGACGCTTCCGGCGTCCATCGGTGCTTTTGCGCAGTTTCCGCTCATCGCGCCGCTGTCGAGCGTGCTCGTGTCGCCGTTCGTGACCTTTGTGCTGGGTCTTGGCCTCGCGGGCATACTCGTTCACGCGGTTGCGGCGCCCCTTGGCATGGCGTTGCTTTATGCGGCGGGCGTGATGGCATCGTTTGCGGCGGCCCTCGTCCATGCGCTCGCCGATATGCCGGGGGCATGCGTGCCCGTTTCTGCCGAGGCAAATGTGCTCGGGGCGGGGTTTCTGCTGTGCGCGGTTGCCCTGTGGGCGTTCTGGCCGCTGCCGCCTCTCGTGAAGGGAGAAGCACGGCAGGCAGCCCTGGGACTGCCCGACGGCAGACGGATTGCGTTGCCTAGCGGGCTTCCTGCGCGCGCAATCGCAGCTCTTGCGATCGCGCTGCCGCCGCTTCTCGTCATGGCGGTGGGGATGGGAAGCGCCGGCCTCGCTCGCTTCGCCTGTCCCTTCTTCGAGAGTCCCGCCGAGGTCGTGATGGTGGATGTGGGCCAGGGCGACTGCATGCTGATCAGGGACGGAGGGGCATCGGTGCTCGTCGACACGGGAAAGGACCGGCAGGTGCTCGAGCGGGGCCTCGCGCGCAACGGGGTCACGCATCTGGACGCGGTGTATATCACGCACAAGGACGCGGACCATTGCGGCGCCTTGCCAGCTCTGACCGGCGTCGTCAGCGTCGACCACGTGTACGTGCATACGGACCTGCTGTCGAATCCCGTGATGGAGCAGGTCTTGGAAGATGCGCGCTGGGTGACGGGCGGCAGGGGCGCCGAAGGCGTGCGCGTCGGGGACGTGACGCGCATCGGGTCGTTTGCGCTCACGCTGGTCGCCCCCGAGCGGGGAGGCGAGAGCGAGAACGCGGACAGCCTCGTCAACCTGCTCGAATACGATGCGCAGGGTGATGGGGTTCCCGAGTTCAGGGGGCTTCTGACGGGAGACGCCGAGGCGGAGGCGACGGCTGGCGTAGCCGAGAAGGTGGGCGATGTCGACTTCCTCAAGGTCGCGCACCACGGCAGCAGAAAAGGCGAGACGGCAGAGGAGCTCTCCGTGCTCAAGCCCGAGGTCGCCCTGATAGGGGTAGGTGCTGACAACGAGTACGGGCATCCCACCAAGCAGGCGCTCGACATGCTCGAAAGGTGCGGCGCCCGGGTCTATCGCACCGATCTGCAAGGCGATATCACCTTGAGCTTTTCCGCGCAGGCGATGGGGGTGAAAACGCAGAAATAGTGCGCTTGAGACGACGCGCTTGTGACAACGGGTGAAATGCGGGTATCGTAGGGGAGCTGTAAAACACCAAACGCCCCAAGGGAGGCAACGTGGCATCACCCGCATTCCTGCCCGCCTACCTCGTCGTCGGAGCCGACGAGTTCAAGCGACAGTTCGTCATCGAGCGCCTCAACAAGCAGATAGCGAAGCTCGGGGACCTCGACTTCAACCGCGAGGTATTCCAAGGCGCCTCAACCGACGCCGACGCGCTTGTCACATCGTGCAACACGCTGCCGTTCAGCTGCGATTACCGCCTGGTGATGGTGCGCGATGCGGACAAGATGCCCAAGGCTACGAGCGAAGCGGTCGTGTCGTACCTGGCCGCGCCGAGCGAGACGACGATCCTGTGCCTCGAGGCCACCAAGCTCGCAAAGAACACGCGCCTGTACAAGGCGGTCGCGAAGGTGGGAAAGAAGGCGGTCATCGACTGCGCCCCCAAGAGCAGGAAAGACCTGCCCGCCCAGGTGCGCGACTTCGCCTTGAGCAACGGGGTCACCATCACCCAGCGCGGCGCCGAAGAGCTGATCGACCTCGTCGGAGAGTCGACCGTGCACCTCGATGCCGAGTTGAAGAAGATGGCCGCGGTGCTCGGCAAGGGGACAACCATCGACGTCGGGCAGGTCGACGAGCTCGTGACGCGCACCTCCGAGGTCAAGCCCTGGACCTTGAGCGATGCCCTCGCGAAGCGCGATGCCAAGGAGGCGGCGCTGCTGCTGTCGCGCATGCAGGACCAGTCGCGCTTCGGGTTGCTCACCATGTGCCTCAACCGCATACGCGAGCTCCTCGTTGCCAAGGACCTGCATTCGGGTTCGGCGCGTGCGCTTGCCCAAGAGCTCGGCAAGCAGGAGTGGCAGGTGAGAAACCTGCCGCGCTGGGCGGGAAACTTCACGCAGCGCGAGCTCGAAGACGCGCTCGTCAAGGGCGCCGACCTCGACCGGGCGATGAAAAGCGGCGGCGACCAGGAGCTCCTGTTCGAGCAATGGGTGCTCGGGATCTGCGCAAGACCTGCACATGGTAGGGAAATTGGGTAAAATCGACGCGAGAACGCATATTGACCTGTGGTAAAATCTCCTAGTTTCGTCGCACCCCCACTGCAACGAACAGCAAGATCCATCGAAAGGAAAAGCCAAAAAATGGCGAACATCAAATCTCAGAAGAAGCGCATCAAGACCAACGAGAAGGCCCGTCAGCGCAACCGCGCCTACAAGGCAGAGCTCAAGACTGCCGTCCGCCGCGTCCGCGAGGCCGTTGAGGCCAACGACGCCGAGCAGGCTCAGGCCGCAGCTCGCAAGGCATGCAAGCTCCTCGACAAGGCCGCTGCAAAGGGCATCATCCACAAGAACCAGGCTGCCAACCGCAAGAGCGGTGTCATGAACCTGGTCAACAAGCTCTAGGTTTTTGCGTTAATTTCTCTGTATTTTGCGAGGCCGCTCCTGTCAGGTTGGGGGAGCGGTCTCTCTTTTTGGCGTAAGTGGTGAACATGGAACCCTCCCATATCAGAAACTTCTCGATCATCGCCCATATCGACCATGGCAAGTCGACGCTGGCCGACCGCGTGCTGGAGATGACGCATACCGTCTCCGAGCGCGATATGGTCGACCAGGTTCTGGACTCCATGGACATCGAGCGCGAGCGCGGAATCACGATCAAATCGCAGGCGGTTTGCGTCTTGTACAGGGCCGACGACGGGGAGACCTACCAGTTCAACCTCATCGACACCCCAGGCCACGTGGACTTCACCTACGAGGTCAGCCGCTCGCTTGCCGCCTGCGAGGGTGCGGTGCTCGTCGTCGACGCCACGCAGGGCGTCGAGGCGCAGACGGTTGCCAACGCGCTGCTCGCCATGAACGCCAACCTCGAGATCATCCCTGCCATCAACAAGGTCGACCTGCCCGCTGCCGACCCCGAGCGCGTGCGCTCTGAAATCGAAGATGGCCTGCAGATCCCCGCCGACGATGCGGTCCTCACGTCCGGCAAGTCCGGCCTCGGCGTCCACGAGCTGCTCGAGGCCGTCGTGAAGCGCATCCCGGCGCCGACGGGCGATGCCAGCGCTCCGCTCAAGGCGCTGATCTTCGATTCGTACTTTGACGCCTACCGCGGCGTCGTCGCCCTGATCCGCATCGTGGACGGCTCTATTCACGCCAAGGACAAGGTCCGCTTCATGCAGACGGGCAACGAGTGCGAGGTCGAGGAGGTCGGCGTGCGCCGACCGGCTGAGACACCGGTCGACGAGCTGACCATCGGCGAGGTCGGCTATCTGGTCACGGGCCTCAAGGACCCGCATCTGGTGAAGGTAGGCGACACGGTCACCTTGGCCAAGAAGGGCGCCGAAGAGCCGCTGCCCGGATACCGCGACGTCAAGCCGATGGTCTACACGGGCCTGTTTCCCATCGACGCCGACCAGTACCCGGCGCTGCGCGACGCGCTCGACAAGCTCTCGCTCAACGACCCGGCGCTCATCTGGGAGCCCGAGACCTCGCAGGCCCTCGGCTTCGGATTTCGCGTCGGCTTCCTCGGCCTGCTCCACATGGAGGTCGTGAAAGAGCGCCTCGAGCGCGAGTTTGGCCTCGACCTCATCGCCACGGCGCCCTCCGTCGAGTACCACGCCTATCTCACCGACGGCACCGACCTCATGGTGCATTCGCCGCAGGACATGCCCGATCCGTCCTCGCTCGACCATATCGACGAGCCGTTCGTCGTCGCGGACATCATCGTCCCGCCCGACTACATCGGCGCGGTCATGGAGCTCACCACCTCGCGCCGCGGCGAGTTCAAGAACATGCAGTACCTGTCCACCACGACCGTCGAGCTCAAGTTCGAGATGCCGCTCTCGGAAGTGATCATGGACTACTTCGACCAGCTCAAGAGTCGGACAAAAGGCTATGCGTCGCTCGATTACGACGTGTGCGGCTACCATCCCTCCGACCTGGTCAAGCTCGATATCCTGCTCGCGGGCAACCCCGTCGACGCGCTTTCGACCATCGTCCACCGCGATGCCGCCTACAACCGTGGTCGTGCGCTGGCCGAGCGCCTCAAGGGCATCATCCCGCAGCAGCTGTTCGAGGTGCCCATCCAGGCTGCGGTCGGCGCCCGCATCATCGCGCGCCAGACGGTCCGCGCGAAGCGCAAGGACGTCCTCGCCAAATGCTACGGCGGCGACATCTCGCGCAAGCGCAAGCTGCTCGAGAAGCAGAAAGAGGGCAAGAAGCGCATGAAGAGCATCGGCAACGTCGAGGTGCCCCAAGAGGCCTTCATGGCGATTCTCGCCGTCGACGACGAGTAACCCATGGGTTCAATCGACTGCTACCTGCAACACCCCGTCTGGCTCGCGCCGATGGCAGGCGTCACGGACAAGGCGTTTCGGACCATCTGCCTGCGTCATGGGGCGGGGCTCACGTATTCTGAGATGGTCAGCGCGGCGGGGCTTCACTACGGAGGGTCGCGCACGGCGGAGCTGTTCGAGCCGGCGCCTGAAGAGCGCCACATCGCCATCCAGCTGTTCGGCTCGGATCCCGCGCTCATGGCGGAAGCTGCCGCAACTGTCGAGCGTGCCCTCGACGGGCGTCTCGCCTTCATCGACGTCAACATGGGCTGTCCGGTGAGGAAGGTTGCGGGCAAGGGGGAGGGTTCTGCCCTCATGAAGACCCCTGACCTTGCGGCGCGCATCGTCTCGCGCATGGTCGAGACGGTTTCTGTCCCCGTGACGGCCAAAATCCGCAGCGGCTGGGAGACCGGCGAGGTCACCGCTCCGGCGTTTGCCCGTACGCTCGAGGACGCGGGGGCCTCGCTTGTGGCGGTGCACGGCCGCAGCGCCCGGCAGATGTATCGCGGCGTGGCGGACTGGGATGTCATCGCGCAGGTGAAGGACGCCGTGAGCATTCCCGTTGTGGGCAGCGGCGACGTGTTCTCCCGCGAGGACGTGGGGCGCATGTTCGCTACCTGCGGGGTCGATGCGGTCATGGTCGCACGCGGCTCGCGTGGCAATCCGTGGATCTTCGGCCCCGCCGCTCCGACGCAGATCGAGCGCGTCGACACGATGCGGGAGCACTTCGAGCTCTTCTGCACGTTTTTTGGCACGGAGCACCTCTCGCCGCTGCGCTCGCAGCTCGCGTGGTACGTGAAGGGGGTACCCGGCGCCGCCGAGGTGCGCAAGGCACTGTCCGAGGCGTGCGAGGTGCGTGACTTCGAGCGGATCTTCGACGAGGGGGAGCGGCGCGCACGATGATCGAGGGGCTCTACCTGCACATTCCGTTTTGCGCCAAGCGCTGCGCCTACTGTGATTTCGCGACGGAGGCCTGCCACGACGACGCGCGCATGGACGCGTATATCGACGGCCTCTCGCTTGCCATCCGCCGGGCCTCGCGCGCGGGCCTGCTCGGCTCAATCAAGACCATATACCTCGGCGGCGGCACGCCCAGCTACCTGGGAACACGCCGCCTCAACTCGCTCGTGTACCTCATCTCGCTTTCGATCAACCTCGAAAACGTCGAAGAGTTCACCGTCGAGGCAAACCCGGACTCGATCGACGAGCGCATGGTCAAAGACCTGTTCGCCCTCGGCGTCGACCGCTTCTCGCTCGGGGCGCAGAGCTTCGACGACGAGGTACTGAGCGCGTATGGGCGCATTCACGACGCACGTCAGATCGAGCGGGCCGTGACGTGCATCAAGGGGCGCGTCGAGAACTTCTCGCTCGACCTGATCTGCGGAGGCCCTGGGCAGAGCATGCAGTCGTGGGAGGACAGCCTCGAGCGCGCCCTTGCAAGCGGCGCGAAGCACATCAGCATCTACCCGCTCACGCTGGAAGAGGGGACGCCCCTGTTCGCGCAGGTCGAAGCAGGCACGTGCGCTCCTCCTGACGAGGATGCCGAAGCGGACATGATGGAGCGTGCCGGCGAGGTGCTCGAGGCGGCGGGCATGCACCGCTACGAGGTCGCCTCGTACGCGTATCCCGGATTCGAGTCACGTCACAACAGCTCGTATTGGTCGGGCGTGGAGTACCTGGGGCTCGGCTCGGGCGCGGCGAGCATGCTGAGCTGCGAGGACTATCGCGCCTGCATAGACGCGGGGCTGTTCGCGCCCGATTTCGGATGCGATCTTTCAAAAGGCGCGGCCCGTGTGCGCGTGGAGTGCGAGACAGACACCACGGCATTCAACGAGAGCCTGGGAGCGCCGCACGTGCAGGTCGAGACGCTCACGGACGCGCAGGCGCAGCTCGAGGACCTGATGCTCGGGATGCGCAAGAGCTCGGGCGTCAGCCTCGAGCAGGTGCACCATGCCGCGGCGATCGTCCCCGAGGTCAGCGGCGTGTTCACGTCGCTCGAGGAACGCGGCCTGGTCGCCGAGAAGCAGGGCAGATACGTTCCGACGAAGCGCGGATGGCTTTGCGGCAACGAGGTCTACGGCGCCATCTGGGGGCTCGCCTGACTGGCAGCAGAACCATGCGGGCAGGCTCGGCAACGCTTCATCTCGTGTTGGTGACAAAAAGTTAACGATTCACGCGATGCTCTGTGCGGTACCCCACAATGATTCGCAGTCAGACGAATCGTATGGGAGATTTCATTGGCGTACGAGTACTACGATATTCTCGGTGTCTCGCGTGACGCATCCGAGAGCGAGATCAAGAAGGCGTTCAGGCGCAAGGCACGTGAGCTTCATCCGGACGTGAACAAGGCGCCGGACGCGGAAGAGCGCTTCAAGGAGCTCAACGAGGCCTACGACGTGCTTTCCGACCCCCAGAAGAAGAGCATGTACGACCGCTTCGGCACGGCCGATGCGGCGCAGGGCTTCGGCGGGGGTTACCAGTCCGTCGACATGAGCGACATCTTCGGCGGCATGGGAGACATCTTCAGCTCCTTCTTCGGCGGCATGGGCGGAGGCGGCGCGCGTCAGCAGCGCCGTAACGGCCGTGACATGGCAGTCGGCCTGCGCCTCACCCTCGAGGAAGTCGCACGCGGCGTCAAGAAGGACATCGTGTACGACCG
>CACZQA010000007.1 GCA_902783175.1 uncultured Coriobacteriaceae bacterium | reverse complement strand
TAGGCGGATTGCTGCGCCGCGCCGTTTCCGGCGCCCCCGCGTCCGTAGAGGTCGGCACCGTTCATGCCGCCCATGGCGCCTGCCATTCCCATGCCCATGAAGCCAACGGCAGCTCCCGCCTCGTTGGACGCCGCCGCGCGCATTGCATCGCTCTGTGCCGCCGCCAGGTTTGCCGCCGCCATGGTGGGGTCGCGCATGACCGCTGCCTTCTGGAGCTGCTTGATCATGTCCTCGTCTTCGGGCGACGCGGCGATCGAGTTCACGCCGAACGACGCCACCTCGATGCCGCGCAGGTCGGACCAGGTGTCGGAAAGCTCCTCGTTGAGCGCCTGGGCGAGCTCTTTTGTGTGCGCGGGCACGGCGCTGTAGCGCACGCCCATCGCCGAGATTCGCGCAAACGCCGGCTGCAAGGCGGTCAGCAGCTCGCTTTTAAGCTGCCCGTCGATCTGCTCGCGTCGGTACGGCTCATCGACGTTGCCGCACACGTTTTTGTAGAAGAGCAGCGGATTGACGATGCGGTAGGAGTACGAGCCGTTGCAGCGCACGGAGATGTCCACGTCGAGCCCGATGTTGGCATCGACGACGCGGAAGGGCACGGGGGACGCCGTGCCGTACTTGTTGTCGACGATTTCTTTCGTGTTGAAGAAGTAGACTCGCTGGTCCTTGCCGGTGTCGCCGCCGAAGGTAAAGCGCGTGCCAAGCCGTTCGAACGTCTGGCGCAGGCGCTCGCCCAAAGACCCAGACTCGCCAAAGAACAGGCTCGGCTCGGTAGACGAGTCGAACACGAACTCGCCGGGCTCGCCGCATGCCTCGACGATCGCGCCTTGCTCGACGATGATCATGAACTGGCCCTCGTTCACGGCGATTATCGACCCGTCCGAGATGATGTTTTCCTCACCATGCACGTTCGAGCTGCGCTCTGACGTGCGTTTTTCTCCTTTTGCGACGAGTGTCTGCGCGTCGAGCGAGCTGCAGTAGAAAAACTCGCGCCACGAATCGGCCAAAACGCCACCCGCTGCGCCTATTCCGGCTTTAAGAAGTCCCATGGCAGGCTCCTTTCCGAGAGTGTTGCAATCGTGCTCAACGTAAATCCTAGCTGGTAGTCCTCTCGAAAAAGACACCCCTGCGCCCCGCTTGCCTGCATTTCGCCGAGACATCTGGCCAGCTCTCGCGCGAAAAGAGAGCCGCATGTCCCAGCCGTATCCCGCCCGGCGGCTGCCCTGCCGATTTCTATGTCTCAGGCGTCGCGTATACTTCAAAGTAGGTCGTTTCGGGCGAAAGGCGGCACGCCAGTGGAGAGGCGGAGCACATACCAAGCGCGCGGTCCTGCCGGCATGACGCCGCAGGCGGCTGCAAGGCGCGTCCGCATCATTCGCCTAGTCGCCGCCTTGTGCGCCGCCGTGCTCGCCGCCGTGCTGTGCATTCTCCAGGTGGCGACGCCACCGTCCCAGGTCGAGCCCTGGTATCCCGCGGACGGCAGCCTCAACAGAGAGCTCGTCATGGTCCTGTGCGCGCTTGCCGTGACCGCATGGGGCTATTCGGTCCGCCTACGCTGCTCTTCTACAGCGACAATGCGCTGTCTGCTCGCCGTTGCGGTGCTGCTCTTCTTCTGGCTTGCGCTCACCCTCGCAAAGTGGAATGTCGAAAGCAGCCTCGCCGGAAGCATCATGTGGTACCTCTTCTACCTTCCGATGCTGGCCGTTCCCACGTTCGTGCTGTTCTCCATCATCCCCCAGACCAGATGGGGTTCTTCTCCGCGGGCGCGCTGGGCACAGGTGGCGTGCTTTGCCGTCGATGGCGTGCTCCTTGTGCTCGTGCTCACGAACAACCTCCACCATGCGGTCTTCGAGTTTGACCTTTCCGACCCCGCGTGGAGTTCTGCATACACCTATGCTCCCGCATATGCCGTCGTCTATGCCTGGATCATCGTCCAGTACCTGGGCTTTCTTGTCATAGCGTTTGTCAACGCGCGCAGGGACCTGCGCAAGACGCTGGCGGTGCTGGGGCTCCTCTTTGCGGTCGGCGCGGCCCACAGCATTTTCTACGCGCTGGGGGCGAGCTTTTCGCTCAATTTGACGGCCATGCAGTCCCTGCTCGTCATGATCGGGCTGGAATGTGCGCTCGACCTGGGGATCCTTCCCTCGTACGCACGGTACAGCGCGCTGTTCGAGACCGTGCCCTACGACGTGCGCGTGCTCGACGGGAAGGGGCGAGTCTGCGCGCAGTCGGATGCGGCAAGGCCCCTGCCCGAGCACCTTGCCATGCGCGCTGTCCACGTAGCGGAGCATTCCGACGGCCCCGTGACGCTGCATCTCTCCAAGATGCCGAGGTCCAGCTACACGGTGTATGCGGTGCTGGGCGGATACGCGCTCGCCAGGAAGGACGTGTCGTCGCTTGTGGAGCAGCGCGCCCAGCTCGAGCGCCAGCGCGCCCAGCTCAAACGCCGCAACCGGGCGCTCTCCCACCAAAGCGAGCTCGAACGCGCGCTCGCGCGCCAGCGCGAGGAGGCCCAGATTGCGAATGACATCGCCGAGACCTTGGCAGAAAAGGTCGCGCGCATCGACAGCCTGCTCGATGCGCTTCCGGACGACCCAGCGCAAGCGCGCGGCCAGCTCTCCCAGGCCAAGTTGCTCGTGAGCTGGTGCAAACAGCAGGGGGCGCTCGCGCTCGGGAGCAAGCAGGGCTCCAACGTCCCGCCAGAGAGCCTGCGGCTCGGCCTGGGCCAGATTGCAAGCGACATGCGCGGGGTCGGCATCGAATGCGGCACGCTCGTCGACGTTGCCCGGCCGGTCTCGGCGCATGCTGCGAGTGCGGTCTACGACTGTCTGTACGACCTTGCAGACGTTGCATGCGGGCTCGACGATGCCGTCGTGATGCTCTACGTGCAGCAGGCGCCCACCTCGGGCGATGTCCGCGTTCGCGGTGTGCTCCAGTGTGCGGACACATGCGCGGAAGCGTTGGGGGAGGCGTGCCGGTCGCTGGAGTCGCCCCATGGAGCGGGGCAGTTGCCTACGCTTTCCCTCGAGGATGCAGCCGCGCGCGTCGAGCTGCTCGTGCGGGAGGAGGCAGGCTCGTGAACGTTCTGTCGGTGCACACCCCTGTTGCCCATGCGCTCTACGCGTGCCTGTTCCTGCTCGTGTGCGGGCAACTTGCGCATGCCCTGCTGTGCACCAAGCGCGCCGATTCGTCGCCGCTCAGATGCGCGTACGAGTTCTCCCTGGTCGTGCAGCTCTTTGTGTGCGTCGCCGTCGTCCAGCTGTCGGTGACTGGCAACGTGAGCGGGTTCGTGCACCTCTTCGCGTTCAAGGTTCCCGCCGATTTGCTGCTGTACGTGAGCGTGCCATGCGCACTGCTCGCGCTGCTCGTGGCGGTGCGCTGCCACCGTGTCTGGGAGAGCGTGGAAGCGGTGCTGCTCCTCTGCTTCACCCCGCCGTTCGTGTCTGCGCTCGACGATTCCTACGTGTTCCTGATCATCGTGGAGTGCGGCTACGTTCTGTTCCGCACGGCGAGCAACCTGGCGGTCGACCGGGTCGTGCTCCGTCGCCAGCCCTCGCCGCTCTCCTGTGTTGATGCTCTCGACGTGCTGCCCGAGGGCGTGCTGTATGCGGACATGCGCGGACGCGTCGTGTTCATGAACAACCGCATGCGCTCTTGCCTGAACGGCTTGGGTGCGCCTGCCGATCTCTCGTCTGCCGACGAGATTGCCACGTTCCTCGTGCGGGTGGGGCGCGGGGCTCCCGGCAGCGAGCAAGATGCCCAGCCGGAAGATCCCTACGAGGCGCTGCGCCAGCTGCGCGTCGTCATGTCGGACGGCTCGACGCTGCTGTTCGACGTCTGCCATGTCATGCTGCGCGCCAGGCACTGCCGTTGCATCACCGCCGCCGACGTAACGGAAGAAGAGGCGCTCAACAACGCCATCGCGCGCACGAACAGTCTGATTTCGGCGGCAAATCGCGAGCTGGGGGAATCGCTCGCGGACGTGCGCGCGGTTGCCCGGGCAGACGCCCTGCGCAAGATGCGCTCGCGCGTGCACGATACCATCGGCCAGAAGCTCTCCATCCTGCACCGCTACTTGGAAAAGGACGACCCCACGGCCGAGGAGCTCGCCCGCGTGAAGGAGCTGCTGCACGGGATTACCCAAGACATCGCCGTCGCAGACGAGGTGGACCCGTCCGCCGAGCTCGCTTCCATTGCCGACGCGTTCTCGCTCGTGGGCTGCGCAATCGTCGTGGACGGATCGCTTCCGCAGGAGCAGGCAGCCGCAGCGGCATGCGTCAGCATCATCCGCGAGGCGGCGACCAACGCCGTCAAACATGGGCAGGCGGCGCGCGTCGACGTCGCGATCGCCTGTGCAGGAGATGAATGCACGCTCACCGTCTCGAACAACGG
>CACZQA010000006.1 GCA_902783175.1 uncultured Coriobacteriaceae bacterium | reverse complement strand
GCCTGCGACTCCGCGTGCGACATCCTGTTCGAGCCGACGGTCGACGAGTGGCAGGGCCGCTTCACCGCCAAACTCATGACCCGCGACATCTTCGTCCATGCCCCCGCTGCCGAGCCCAAGACCGAGATCAGCCAACGCGTCGACGAGCTGTTCGGGCACGCGCTCGAGATCACCGACGTGGGCGATTACGCCGGCATCACGCAGATGGCCCGCTTCAACACCAAGATCGTGGGAGTCACGTTCGAGAACCGTCAGGCGGTGCTCTCCAGCATCGAGGCAGGTGTGGAGCTTTCGCTCGTGCGGCAGCCCTACAACGAGTTCGACGAGAACGCGATTGCAGTCGAGCTGCTGGACGGGACCCAGCTCGGGTTCCTCAACCGCAGGCTCGCGAAGCGCCTTGCCGCCGTCATGGACGAGGGCGTGCCCTACAGCGCTGCCGTATCGGCAATCACGGGAGGTCCCGAGCATGCCTCGGGCCGCGACGACGTGCGCGCCCCCGGCCCGCTGGGCGTGCGCGACCCGGGCGTCGTGGACCGCAGCTACGGCGTGAACATCGTCGTGCGCAGAGACGACCTCGACGAGGCGAGCCAAGCGGATGCGAGCGGCTCCCAGCTCCAGCTCGCGCAGACGAAGGACGCCTGGGGCGAAGTCGCGGCAGACGAGCTCGACGACAGGCTGCGCGAGGCCCTCATCGGCTCGCATCAGCTGCACGCTGCCCAGGCAAAGACGCTCGAGAACCTCGCCCAGGGGCACTCGACGCTCACCATCATGGCAACAGGGCGCGGAAAGTCCCTCATCTTCCACCTGCATGCCGCCCGGACGGCCCTTAAGCAGGGCAAGGCGAGCATTTTCATGTACCCGCTGCGCGCGCTCGTGGCAGACCAGGCCTTCCACCTGCAGACGGCCTTCTCGAAGTTCGGCCTGCAGGTCTGCGTGCTCACGGGCGAAAGCGACGAGGAGGAGCGCACGCGCGTCTTCGGTGGGCTTGCCGATGGCAGCGTCGACGTGCTCTTGACCACGCCGGAGTTCCTCTCCATCCATGCGGAGCGTTTCGCGTGCACCGGACGCGTCGGGTTCGTGGTCGTCGACGAGGCACACCACGTGGGCCTGTCGCGCGCCGGCAACCGCCCTGCCTACGCGGGGCTGTCGAAGACGCTCGAAGAGCTGGGCAACCCGCTCGTGCTCGCCGTCACCGCGACCGCCGGAGACGACGAGGCGCGCTCCATCTGCTCCACGCTCGGCATTGAGCGGGTCGTGCTCGACCCCACGGTGCGCGAGAATCTGCACATCGACGACAAGCGCGACCTGCGCGACCGCGAGAACTACCTCGCGCGCATCGCGGCGAGTGGCGGCAAGTGCATCGCCTACGTCAACTCGCGCGAGCAGTCCATGAAGCTCACGCGCATGCTGCGCAAGCGCCTGCCCGAGCTCGCCTGTCGCGTGGCGTTCTACAACGCTGGTCTATCCAAGGCAGACCGCAAGCGCATCGAGAATGCCTTTCGCGTCGGGGAGCTGCAGGTCATCGTGTCCACTAGTGCCTTCGGCGAGGGCATCGACATCCCCGATGTCGAGCACGTGGCGCTGTTCCACCTCCCGTTCAACGACATCGAGTTCAACCAGATGTCGGGCCGCGCCGGCCGCGACGGACGCGATGCCACCGTGCACCTGCTGTACTCGTACGGCGACGCGCGCATCAACGAGAAGATCCTTTCCTCGTCGGCGCCCTCGCGCGAGCAGATGATCGCGCTGTACAAGGCCCTGCGCGCTCAGGCAAAGGAAGCCGCGGCCCTCGGGCAGGATGACTTTGCCGTCAGCAACGCAGAGCTCGCCGAGCAGGCGCGGCGCCTGGTCCGGGGCACGAACCTGGACGAATCCGCCGTCTCGTGCGGGATCTCGGTCTTTCGCGAGCTCGGGTTTCTGGAGACGAAGGGGAAAAGCGTCGCGCGCAGGATCCGCATGGTCGAGGGCCCGCAGCATATGGAGCTTTCCGACTCCGTGCGCTACCGTGAGGGTCAAGAAGAGCGCGACGACTTTGCGTCGTTTAAGAAGTGGGCCCTTGGGGCAAGTGAAGACGACCTGCTCAAGCGCTTCAACCGCCCCATCCTCCCGCGCCACCCGGAAGACCTCACGGGGGCGTGAAAGGGTATGTTCGCGGTATGCCGTCTTGCAGAAAGGCTACGTCGCGGCGCGTATTGTCCCCGTCTGCGCTAGGATACGTCCATACAACTTAATCCGTAGAGCCTGAGGAGTTTTCTCATGAGCGCGCAGGAACAGCATATTGCCGGCGTTGACAAGAGCGTGCGCCAGCCCGAAAAGTCGGATCGCTTCGACGTCTTGCTCGACAAGGTCTCCGAGTACCTGGACCCAGACGAGATGCGCACGATCACGGATGCGTACGAGTTTGCCAAGAAATCGCACAACGGGCAGTTCCGCAAGAGCGGCGAGCCCTACATCATGCACCCGGTGGAAGTTGCCATCATCCTCTCCGAGTTGCACATGGACGTCGACACGCTGTGCGCGGCGCTTCTGCACGACACGGTCGAAGACACCGACGTCACCTTGGACGACCTGACCAAGCGCTTCAACGCGACGGTTGCCGAGCTCGTCGACGGCGTCACGAAGATCAACAAGATCGAGGTCGAGTCCTTGAGCGAGGCACAGGTTCGCACGCTTCGCAAGATGCTCGTGGCCATGAGCCGCGACATCCGCGTCATCGTCGTCAAGCTGGCGGACCGTCTGCACAACATGCGCACTCTCATGGCGCTCAAAGAAGACCGGCGCATCTTCAAGGCGCGCGAGACGATGGAGATCTACGCGCCGCTCGCCAACCGCCTGGGCATGAGCTCGATCAAGTGGGAGCTCGAGGACCTGTCGTTTTTCTACCTGGAGCCCGCGAAGTACCAGCAGGTCCAGAAGATGGTGAGCGAGACGCGCGAGGCGCGCGAGAAGTACCTCGCCCAGGCCATGGACGCCCTGCGCGCCGAGCTCGACGAGGTCGGGCTGCAGGATGCCAAGATCTCGGGCAGGCCCAAGCACCTGTACTCCATCTACCAGAAGATGTCGAAGAAGGACAAGGACTTCTCCGAGATCTACGACCTGATCGGCCTGCGCATCATCGTCGACACGATTCCCCAGTGCTACAGCTCGCTCGGGGCCGTGCACAACCTGTGGCACCCGATTCCCGGACGCTTCAAGGACTACATCGCGATGCCCAAGTTCAACATGTACCAGTCGCTGCACACGACGGTCATGGGACCTGCGGCGCGCCAGCTCGAGATTCAGATCCGCACCGAGCAGATGCACCGCATGAACGAGTACGGCATCGCCGCGCACTGGCGCTACAAGGAAGGCGGCGGCTCGAAGAAGCGCGATGCAGTGGACTTCGACCAGAAGCTCACGTGGCTGCGCGAGATGCTCGACTGGCAGCAGGAGACCAACGACCCCCACGAGTTCATGGAGTCGCTCAAGGTCGACCTGTTCGAGAGCGAGGTCTTCTGCTTCACGCCCAAAGGCGAGGTCATCAGCCTGCGCGCGTCCTCGACGCCGCTCGACTTTGCCTACGCGATCCACACCGAGGTGGGCAACCACTGCATCGGAGCTAAGGTCAACGGCTCGATTGTGCCGCTCACGTACACGCTGCAGACGGGCGACCGCGTCGAGATCCTGACGCAGAAAAACGCAACGCCGTCGCGCGACTGGCTCGGCATCGTCAAGTCGCCGCGCGCCCGCTCGAAGATCCGCGGGTACTTCTCCAAGATCACGCGCAACGACGACCAGGTACGCGGCCGCGACCTGGTCATGCACGAGCTGCGCAAAGACGGCGTCGGGGTCGCGGCGGCCAAGGCGCTGCCGTACCTGGAAAGCGTCGCCGTCGAGCTCAGCTACGAGAGCACCGACGACCTGCTCGTCGCCGTCGGCTCGGGCAAGTACTCCGCCAAGCAGCTCGCCCATCGCATCATCCACGCGATGAACAAGGAAGCCGAGGTCGAGGAGGAGGCCGACAAGCCGGTCATCGACCAGCTCTACCTGACGAACGGCTCGAACATCACGGCAAAGCCCCGCTCGCCGCAGGAGCGCAGCCGCCGCAGCGCCCACAACAAGACGGGCGTCGTGGTCAAGGGCCTCGACGACGTGTACGTCCGCCTCTCGCACTGCTGCAATCCGCTGCCGGGCGACGACATCATCGGCTTCATCACGCGCGGGCGCGGCGTCTCGGTGCACCGCGCGGACTGCCCGAACGCGGCCGACCTGCTCAAGCATCCCGAGCGCATGATCGACGTCGCGTGGGAGTCCGAGATCGAGGCGAGCGTCTACCAGGTTGAGATCTACGTCGAGGCCATTGATCGCCTGCGCCTCCTGCAGGACATTGTCATGACGCTCGCGGACGCCGGGGTCAACATCATCTCGAGCTCCACGAACACCCACAAAGACGAGATCGTCGAGATGCGCTTCCTGTTCGAGGTAGGCGAGACCGAGCGCATCGGCTCGATCATCAACTCGATCAAGGCGGTCGACGGCGTGTTCGACGCTACGCGCATGATGCCCGGCGCAAACGACCGCCCCAAGTCCAAGAAGAAAGGCAAGCGCAGCTAGCAGGCACTGCGGCTGCGATCTATCGCAGGGAGTGAACATGAAGCTAACGAATCTCGTGGTCGGGCCGATCCAGACCAACTGCTATATTGTCGAAGACGCCGGCGAGACGATCGTCATCGACCCCGGCGACGAAGCCGACAAGATCCTCGAGGTGCTCGACGGGCGCCCCGTCAAAGAGATCGTGCTCACGCACTGCCACTTCGACCACGTGAGCGCGCTCTCTGCGCTCGAGGAGGCCACGGGGGCGCCGGCGGCGATGTCTGCGGTGGATGCGCCGCGCGTCGACGGGCAAAGCGTCGATGGCGGCCACGACATCGCGCGCGGGCACGGCGCGCCGCACATCGACCGCCTGCTGCACGAGGGCGACGAGGTGAGCGTGGGGGAGTGCACGTTCTCCGTCATCGAGACGCCGGGCCACACACCGGGCTCGATTTGCCTGTACTGCGCGTCCGAGGGTGTCTTGTTCGCGGGAGACACGCTGTTTGCCCACGGCGGCTACGGCCGCACCGACTTCGAGGACGGGAGCTTTCATGACATCGTCGCGTCCATGCGCGACAAGCTTTCCGGGCTTCCCGGCGACACGATCGTCTTTTCCGGGCATGGGCCACGCTCGACGATGCGCTACGAGAAGCACGTCAACGAGTACCTGCACGCGAATTAAGAGAATTCCAAAAAGGCACTTGCATCTGAAAGGCTTTTCGCTATACTAACGTCTTGCGTCGCAAGCGCACGAGATTCCTCGGTAGCTCAACGGCAGAGCCCTCGACTGTTAATCGAGTTGTTGTAGGTTCGAATCCTACCCGGGGAGCCAGCACTTTCAGAAGGCCGCGATGAGCGGCCTTCTTTTGTTCTTGTGATGATGTGGTATCATCATCGCGCACATGGGCAATTAGCTCAGTGGGAGAGCATCGCCTTCACACGGCGGGGGTCACTGGTTCGAACCCAGTATTGCCCACCATGGGTTTGCCAGACGGAAAGCGCATTCCGTCTCTTTCGGCCCTGACACTTCGTGTCGGGGCCGTTTTGTTTCCCGAGCCTTTTCCGGTGGGCATGTGAGGTCGTGGCGCTGCCGGTATTCGAGTGGGCCGGGCGGTTTCGGCAGCCGTGCTTTCAGGTAGATTTCAGCATGGGCGGCTAGGATGGTCTCATCCTAAGCAAGACTCCCCGTGAGAAAGGCACCTCTCGTGAGCTCGAAACCGCACACGTTCAAAGCCCGCATCGCGTTCGATGCGATTCTTTCCGCCCTGCTCGTCGTGGAGATGTTCTTCCAGCTGACCGGCGACTTTTTGCACGAGGTGCTCGGGGTTGTGTTCTTTATCTGCATCGCCGCCCATCTCGTCTTGTCGCGTGCGTGGATAGCGGGCACGTCCGCGGCGATCAAGGGCAAGCGCATGACGGCTCGCCGCTGGCTGCTCGCCATCATGGGCATCCTGCTCGCACTCGCCATGATCGCTCTTGTGGTCAGTTCCCTGATGATCAGCCAGGTCCTGTCCTCGGCGGGCATCAGCCTGGCCGTTGCGGGCACGGGGGAGGTATGGTACCTCGTCCACGTCGCGAGCTCGTACCTGCTGTGCGCTCTTGTCGTCGTCCACCTGGCCATGCACTGGATTGCCGTCGCGAGCCTCTTCAAGGTCCCGTACAACCCGGCGCGCCGCAAGGCCATCGGGGCTGCGGTGAACACGGTCGCGGTCGTCGGGGCCGTCGCCTTGGGCGCGACGGGCTTTGGCGCTGCGGGAGACGCGCTCGCATCGGTTGGGTCCCAGGCTTCGAATGTGAACGGCTCCGGCAGCGGCAGCGGATCCGGCAGCGGATCCGGCAGCGGCTCGGGTACGGGGGAGCGCAGGCGCCGCGGTCATGAGGTCTCTTCGGGGACTTTGGGCCAAGGGACGTACGGGGACGGCTCCGGCGCAAGCGGCGGCTCTGGCTCGTCTTCGGGCTCTGGCTCTTCCAGCGGCGCGTCTGGCACCTGCCCGCTCTGCCACAAGAACTGCCCGCTCAGCGCCCCCCAGTGCAATCGTCCCTACGAGGCGGGCCTCATCTAGCCGTACGCGCGGTGGCAGGACCGTCTCTCGCGCCTGCCGCAATCGCCTCAGAACCCCGTTCATGCACGAAGGGCAGCCCGATGCTTTCCGGACTGCCCTTCGTGGCTGTCTGCCCTGCGCGTTCCCGTGCTGGGGCGCTGTGCAGCTCGCAAGCGCTACTCGTCGAGCGCTGCCAGCTCCTCTTTGAGCGCGGCGATCTTGAGCTCGGCCGCATGCTGCTGCTTTGCCGCCTTCTCCTCGATCTCTGCGATGGCACGGGGAATGCGCTCGCGGTAGTACTCCCGGTCGATGGCCCAGGGGCCGTCTGCGGGCGGCCAGGCGGGGTCTGCCATGCGGGCGGGGCGCACCTCGTTGACCGCGGGGTTCTCGCGCCCGTCGCGGATCTGCGGGCAATCGAAGCTCTCCTGGACCTCATCGGGCGCGTAGTGGTACTGCCCGAAGATCTTGCGGTAGCGCTTGACGTGCTTGTGGACGGGCATGGTGCCCTCGGCGCATTTCTTCGTGTACTCCATCTGCCAGCGCTGCATGGCGGTGCCGCACTTCAGGATGGAGTTGCGCAGCGCGAACCTCGTGGCGCCGCTTTGGGTGCCGTAGTACTTCCAGTGGCACAGAAAGCGCGTCTTGCCGCCCTCGAGCGGGACGAAGTACCAGCCCCAGATGAAGTTCATGTCGTCGCAGTCGCCGCCGGCGATGGCGTAGGCGCCGCGGGCGCGCGGCGGGTGCTTCATATCGGAAAACGACATGATGTACTTGTCGGCGACGACGTCGGTCGCCTCGCTGCCCATGCCGGAGCGGTCCCAGTCCATGAAGTCGCCGGGCATGAACGAGTCGGGCATCTGCCATTCCTCGCACAGCTCGTAGCGGTTGAAGATGGACATGCGCCCCAAGACGCGCTCGAGCACTTCGGACGACAGCGAGCCGCTCTTCGTGCCGCCCCACTGGTAGATCCACGGGTACACGTCCTCGACCGGCTTGTCGATGGTGATGGCCGCCGTCACGGTCTCGATCTTGCTCTGGTCGAAGCGGTCCATGAGCTCGTCGCCGGGGTAGGCGAGCGCGCACTCCTCGGGCGTCGCGTAGCACTTCTTGCCCCAGAGGTAGAAGCAGTGGACGCCGATCAGCATGCAGATCGCCAGTGCGATGATGACGAGCAAGATGATGCCGATGACCGTCAAGATGGTTGTCAGGACTTCCATGATAATCGCCTCGTTTCTCTCTTTTCCCAATCCCTCTGATTCGATTATCGCCGTCTGCCAGTCGATCTGCCCCGCCCGCCATGATGCAAGGGACGCAAGGAAATGGGGGAGGGGCATTCCATATCTGACGGTGCCGCTATCCAGATTTGAGGTTGGTGATCTGGCCGGCAGAAGGTCCTAGGGCAGGGTTCCGAGCTCGAGCGACGAGATAACCTCCGCCATGCCGCTTCCCGTGCGGCACACGGCGACGAGTCGCTTGACGATCCCGTGGACCGGTATCACCGCACGGCCCGTGTTGCGCAGCATGGTGACCCCCTCGTACGCCTCGGGCAGCAGGATGATCCCGGACTTGAGGTTGGACATGAGGTCGGAGCTGTCGCGTAGCGTGCAGGTCTTGGAGCGGTAGTCGACGCCGAGCTTGAGCAGGGCGCGGCGGGTGTCTGCCCAGTTGATCCTCTCGCCATCGAAGCTCGTCTGCGCGTGGAGCAGCAGGCAGCCGTCGAGGTCGTGAGGCTCGAGCGTCCCCGACTTGGCAAGCGGGTGCGTGCGCTGCATGACGGCCACCACCGGCGTGCGAAACGCCTCGACGATGTCGTAGCGGCCGTCAAGCGCGTCGAGCCGCTCGTCGGTGCTCATGGTGAGGTAGACGTCTGCCTGCTTGGTGTCGAGCAGCTCGGCGATCTCTGCATCCGCGAAGCTGCCGGGCGGCAGCACCTTGTAGCGCACGCTGCCGGCGTGCTCGGCGGCCAGGTGCTCGACGCGTCCCATCACGGAGGGGAATATCGTCATGCCGGCGATGGTCACGACGCGCGACGTGCTGCGGTGGCGTGCGTAAAACGCGATGTCGTCGAGCGCGTCGACCATGTCGCCCGCGCGGTTGAAGACGTAGGTGCCGGCGTCCGTGAGGACGACGCCGTCGCTACGACGTTCGAGCAGTTCCATGTCGAGCGATTTTTCCAGCGCCTTGAGGTGGCGGCTCAACGTTGACTGCGAGCTGTTCAAGGCACGCGACGCGCGGGCGAGCGAGCCCTCGCGCGCGATGGTCACGAATTCGATGAGGTAGTCGCTTTGCATGTGCGTTGCCTCCCGTCCGCTCAGTTGGCGAGCTCGTCGACGTGGATGAGGGCGTTGGTCCAGATTGCGTCGAGCTGCCGTGCCGCCTCGTCGGCATCGCGCTCGAGCAGCGCGCCGAGCACCGCCTCGATGTCGTCGACGAGCAGCCCCTTGTGCGACAGGCGCACGGACTTGGTCCACAGGTACTCGCTCTCCGATTTGAACGAGTGGTACACGAGCGGCAGGATCATGTTGCCAGAAATTACGGTGACCTCGTGGTAGAAGGCGTAGGCGGCCTCCGCCTCCTGCTCGGGCGTGGTGGTGGCGCGCGCCTCGGCGGCGAGCTGCCGCAGGCGCGCGAGGTCGTCTTGCGTCGCGCGCTCGACCACGAGACGCGCGGCCAGGCGGTCGAGCGAGTCGCGCACCTCGAACAGCGACTGCACCTCTTCCTTGCGCATGCGCCCGCCGTTGTAGCGCATGATGGCGTCGAGTGTCTCGATGGTGCCCTTGCGTCGGTAATCGGTGACGAAGACGCCGCGCCGCGGGCGGATCTTGACGAAGCCCATCTGCTCGAGCTGGGCGAGCCCCGCGGTGACGACGGGACGGCTCACACCCATCATCTCGCACAGCGAACGGCTGGAGGGGAGCTGCTCTCCCGTCCTGAGCTCGCCGGAAAGGATCATCCCCTCGAGCTGCTCGACGAACATCTCGGTGAGCGAAGGCGAGCTGATCTTGTGGAATGCCATGGAGACCACTTCCTCTGGAATGTGGTAATACCAAAAACACTAGTTTTATCGCTGTCTATTATAATAGTTCGAACGGTGATAATTACAAGTCTGAACTTCTCTGTAGACCTTGTTACGATACTGGTATTACCAGATGGGGATTCTGGTCAGACAAGGTTGAGGAGGAACTCATGGTTGACAAGAACGAACGCATCGCGATCATCGGCGGCGGCCCTGCAGGTCTTTCTGCCGGCATGTACCTCGAGAAGGCCGGGTTCGAGAACTACGTCATCTTCGAGCGCAACGGCTGGGTGGGCGGCAAGTGCCACTCGCCCAACTACAAGGGGCGCCGCTACGAGATGGGCGCCATCATGGGCGTTCCCTCGTACTACGCCGTCCACGACGTCGAGGAGTTCTGCGGCGTGACGCACGAGGGCGGCCCCAAGCTCAACCGCAACTACAAGGACCTTCAAGGCAACGTCATAGACCCCTTCGACGCGAGCGACCCTGCGCGCGTGGAGCTCGTGGGCGAGATGCGCAACCAGGTCAAGAAGTTCGGCGAGCTGCTCGCCACCAAGTACAAGGGCTATGACGTCAACGGCCACCGCGGCGTGGCGCAGGGCCGCTACGACGGCGACGCGGTCACCCCGCAGCGCGAGCACATCGAGGGCGAGAACGAGAACCTCAAGGACCTCGCGCTTCCCTTCAAGGAGTTCTGCGAGAAAAACGGCGTGCCGCTGGTCCAGCAGATCTGGATCGGGCCGTTCACGAGCTTCGGCTACGGCTACTTCGACGAGATTCCCGCGGCATACGTGCTCAAGTACCTCGACTTCCAGACCACGATGAACTTCGTCAAGGTCAACCTGTGGACCTGGAAGGAAGGCACGCAGTCCATCTGGGAGACGCTCAACGCCGCCCTCAAGCACCCGGCGCTGCTCAATTCCGACATCACGGACGTCACGCGCGCCGACGGCAAGGTCACCATCACGGTCAACGGCCGCGTCGAGGTGTTCGACAAGCTCATCGTGACCGCGCCGCTGCAGTTCTTCGGCCAGTACGCCGACATCCGCGACGATGAGAAGGCGCATTTCGACAAGATCGAGTTCGAGCGCTACGACACGCAGGCCTTCCTCACCAAGCCCGAGGATGCGCCGGAGATCTCGTACTACATCATGGAGAACATGGTGCCCGAGCGCCTTGGACATCTGATGGTCTACTACCGTCGCTGGGCAGACACCATCGACCAACCGTACGTGACCTACACGCTGCGCAAGCACGCTGGCGGCGAGGAGCTCGGCTACGAGGAAACCAAGAAGCAGGTACTCGACGACCTTGCCGTCATGGGCAACCCGGCCGAGAAGGTCATCGACGAGGGCAAGTGGTACTACTTCCCGCACGTGCTCACCGACGATTACGCGGCGGGCTGGTACGACGAGGTCGAGGCCATGCAGGGCAAGTACGACACGTACTACGCCGGCGAGGTCATGAGCTTCGGCGACATGGATGAGACGGCCGAGTACAGCCGCGAGCTGGTCGAGCGCTTCTTCGCCGAGTAGGGCATGCGCCATGCGTCCGCCGAGAAAGTACACCGGTTTTTCCGAGCTTGTCGAGGCGGGGGCGCGCGAGCGCGGGTGCCAGGTGGCGTTCGTGCACGAGCGGGCGGGCAGGGTCGAAGGCGTCACGTGGAACGACTTTGCCGCCCGCGTGCAGGCGCGCGCAGCTGAGCTGAGAGGCGATGCGCGCGCCTGCGAGGCGGTGTTTGCCGATGGCTCGCTTGCATGCATCGTCGAGGTGTTCGCGTGTGCGGAGGCCGGCATCCAGGTGGTGCTCGCCGCCGCCGATGTTCCCGAGCAGGAGGCATCAGAGCTTGTCGCGGCGGGCGATGCCGATGCCGTCTGGCCTCCCTCGTGCGCCGTAGGTGAGGTGCGCGAAGCCTTGCGCGGCGATGACGAGCGCATCGAGCGGCCCGAATTCGGTCGCATCCTGTTCTTCACGAGCGGGACGACGTCTCGCGCAAAGCCGGTTGCGCTGACGGATACCAGCTTGATGGCAAGCGCGTACAACGGCTCGACGCTGCTACCGCTCGGCGAGGACGACTGCGTGCTGGACGTGCTGCCGCTCTCGCATGTGTTCGGCTTTGTCTGCGGGGTGCTGTGGGGGCTTTCCTGCGGTGCGCGCATCGCGCTGGGGCGCGGCAAGAGGCACCTGCTCGACGATGCCCGGACCTTTCGCCCGACGGTCATGCCGCTCGTGCCCGCGCTGCTGCGCTTCTTTCTGCGCCATCACCTGTTCAACCCCGAGCTGCGCCTCGTGCTCACGGGCGCCGCTCCCTGTCCGCCAGAGCTCGTGGAGCTGGCGCGCAGCGCAGGGCTCGAGGTGCACTGCGGCTACGGGCTCACCGAGACGAGCTCCGGCGTGGCGCTTTCCTTGGGAGAGGACACTGGGGCACTCACGCTGTGCCCCGAATGCAAGGTGGAGGTCTCTGCCGCGGGGGAGCTGCTCGTGAGCGCGCCGACCTGCCAGATGCAGGGCTACTACGGCAGGCCCGAGGACACGCGCCGCGCGCTCGAGGGGGGAGTGCTCCACACGGGAGACGTCGGCTTCATCGACGATGCGGGGCTTTTGCACGTGAGAGGCCGAGGGCGCGACGTGGTCGTGCTCGACTCGGGCATCAAGCTGCACCTCCCCAGCTGCGAGCAGCGTCTTCGGGATGAGCTCGGCCAAGACGACCTTGCCGTCGTCGTTTCCGAAGGAATGCCCGTGCTCGTCTGCGGCGAGTTCTCGCCGACGGGGCAGGAGCGCGGTTGGAACGTCGGGGAGCTCACGCGCAAGCTGCGCGGCATGCGCCTGTCCGAAGGCCGCGACGCTCGCATCGTGCGCGTCGTCGAGCTGGGGCATCCGCTGCCGCGTACGGCAGGCGGCGATATCCAACGTTGGAAGATTGCAAAGGAGGTTGCGCGATGCCCGAGAAAGAGCAGATAATGGCGCGCGCAAAGCAGATCATCGCAGAGCAGGTCGAGACCGAGCCCGAGCACCCCGAGCAGATCGGCCCCGACACGCCGCTCGACTTGGAGGGCGGCGTCGACTCGCTCGGTTTCATCTACGTGCTCACCACCCTCGAGGCCGAATACGGCTCGAAGGTCCCCGACGGCGTGTGGAACGACATCCACACGCTCTCCGAGCTGGCCGACGCAATCCTCAAATACCGCACGAGCTAGCGGGGGCGCAGCCGTAGCACGGCAGCTAACGACCCGCGTCGAGCAGCGCGAGCACGTCGTCGCGCGTGATGCTCGTGGAGCCGAGCGCCTCGCCGCCCACCACGGAATCCGCGAGCTCGCGCTTGCGCTGCTGCAGCGCCAGGATGCCCTCTTCGATCGTGTCCTTGACGATGAGCTTGAAGACGGTGACCGTGCGCGTCTGCCCGATGCGGTGTGCACGGTCGGTCGCCTGGTTTTCCGCCGCGACGTTCCACCAGGGGTCGTAGTGGATGACGATGTCGGCGGCCGTGAGGTTGAGGCCCACGCCGCCGGCCTTGAGCGAGATGAGGAAGACCGGCACCGCGCATTCCTGGAAGCGCTTGACGAGCCGCATGCGCTCTTCCTTGCTCGTCGAGCCCGTGAGCATCTGGTAGGCCACGCCATCGCTGTCGAGGCGCGCTGCGATGAGGTCGAGCATGCTCGTGAACTGCGAAAACAGGAGAACCGAGTGGTCTGCCTCGAGCGCAGTCGAGATAAGCTCCATGCAGGTGTCGAGCTTGGCGGAGCCGCCCGTGTAGTTGCCGTAGAGCAGGCTCGGGTCGCAGCACAGCTCGCGCAGTTTCGAGAGCTCCGCGAGGACCTGCAGCTTCGATCCCGCAAAATCCTCGGGCAGCT
>CACZQA010000005.1 GCA_902783175.1 uncultured Coriobacteriaceae bacterium | reverse complement strand
CGCCTGTTTCTCGAGTTGTCGATCAAGCTCTGGGAATCCAAGTAGGGACACGCCCCGCGCCGAGCACGGGAACCGTGGCAGTGCCACTCATCTCGCGTTTTCTGCGCGTAAAACGTGGCAGTGCCACGCATCTCGCGTTAATCGTACGGGAATTGTGGCAGTGCCACACATCTCGCGCAAGGAGCGAGGGAAGCCCCTCGTCTAGATGACCTCATCGTAGCGATAGGTCGGGTTCGGACGGCCGGGGATCAGCACACGGACCCGGATATCGGTGACTTCGAACCCCTCGACTGCCGCATTGACCGCACGTACCACGAGCTTCTCGAGAGAAAGCGGCATCATCTCTGCACGCGCGTTTACCGTGAGGGAGTACTCCTCGCTTTCTTGCTCCTCGACGCGAAGCATCGACGGCTCGGCGCCCCCGGTGAAATTGCCCACCCACGCATGCGCGCTACCTTGCAGCAGGAACTTCACATGGCCGACTCCCACGCCTTTCTCCTGGAAGCCCGCAACAAGCGCGTCGAGCAGCGATTGCGCCGCCTCGGCATACCCCGCCTCAGCCTTACCCAGGGCATAGGTCAGGTTCAGCCATCCGTACGCCGCCTCGCCGGCCGCGTATTCGTCGTAATCGACGACGGCGAGATTCTGTCCGGCCCGCGATGCGGTCTGCACCGCAGCAAGCCATTCCTCGATGCCAGTACCCTCCTTGACGCTGGCGACGAGCACCTGCGCATGCGGCCAATGCTCCTGCGCACGTGCCTGGAGCTCGGCCGCTTCATCGTCGTTGAGCAGGTCGACCTTGTTCACGAGGATGATGTCCGCCTCGTCGAACTGCTTTGTGATGATGTAGGAAGCCGTCGAGTACACGCCGTCGAGGATTGCCCGCAGGCGCTCGGGATCTGCGAGGACGGTGAGCGGCGCGAGGTCGATGACCTGCGCGTATTTATCCTTCGTGGGCTGCATGATGGTAGCGGAGAGGTCGGTGCAGCTGCCAACCGGCTCGGCGAGGGTGATGTCGCAGTGCGTTTTCTCGGTCAAATCGTCGACCGCATCGGCAAAGCCAGGATAGTTGCAGCAAAAGCAGCTCCCCGAAACCTCCCGGACCTCGTTTTCCTGGTCGGAGAGAAACGCCGTGTCGACGAGGTCGGATGCCTGGTCGTTCGTGATGAGGCCGACCGTCTTGCCCTGCCCCTTCAGAACCCGCGCGGCCCGCGCCATGAGCGAGGTCTTTCCCGCGCCCAGAAATCCACCGATCAAAATGAGCTTCGTGTGTTGCATGGGCATCCTCCGTATCTGAGTAGTTCTCTGGATCCATAGATGAACCGAGGGGCCGTGGGTATCGGTTCAAAGTGAACCGATACCCACGGCCCCTCGGTTCACTCGCCTTCTGCCTTTAGCGGGAGAAGCCGAGCACCTCGTCGTGGTACGTCTGGGCAGCGCCCTTCACGTACTTGTACGCGCTCATGCCCTTGCCGGACAGAATCACGAGCTTGTTGAGCTTGTCGGGCTCCACCTGCCCCGTGAAGGGCTCGACCGACGAATAGGTCCCGACGCAGTTGACGAGCACCGTGCCCTCGTCCGTGCGCACGAACCCCTTCACGCGATACGTCTGGTCGAGAAACGTCGCGATGATGTGCTCGAGCGTGGCGCGCGAGACGCCATCGGCAAGCTCAAGGTACAGCGTGCGCGACGTCAGGTCTGCCGTGAGCGGCGCCTCCTCGCCATCGTCGTGCTGGTGCTTCGCGAGCACATCGAGCACGTCGAAGTCGATGGCGCCAAAGCTCGTCTCCACGATCGGGATGTCGGGGCGTTGCCCCACGATGAGCTCGCGCGTTGCGGCGATCTGCTCGGGGGTCGCCTTGTCCACCTTGTTGACAAGGGCGATATCGCTCGACGCCAGCTGCCTGACCGCGTTTTGCGCCTTCGCGTACACCTTGGGGAAGCGGATCGCGTCGATCAGGCAGATGGCGCCCTCGTACGAGATCCCCGGAAAGCGGTCCGTTTGGGAGAGCAGCTTGCGCACGCCCGTGGGGTTGGAAAGACCCGACGCCTCGACGAGCACGACATCGCTGTCTTCCTTGACAAAACGCTGCAGCGCGCGCTCGAACTCGTCGATGCGGCACGAGCAGAACACCGAGCCGCCCGCAATCTCGTCAAGCTCTGCGCCGAGCTCGGCGAGGAGGGTGCCATCGACACCCTCCCTGCCGAAGTCGTTGATGATGAGCTGCACCTTTTGCCCTGCGAACAGGCGGATGAAGTTCTTGAGGAAGGTCGATTTGCCTGCCCCCAGAAAACCCGTTACCAGATACAGCTTCGTCATCTTGCTTGCTCCTTTGCGCTCTGTTACGCGCCCATCTTCTCGAGGGCCTCGTCGATTGCGGCCTTGAGCTCCTCGTTGGAGGGGATGATCGACTTCCACTTGAGCTCGCCGTTCAGGTACATCGATGGCAGGTTGGGCACGCCCATCTTGACGCAGCGGGCGACGTTTTCCTTGTAGATGTACTTGTACTCGACCATGTCGATCTTGTCGCCGTACAGCTCCTTTGCCCAGTTGGCGGCGTTCATCATGTAGCCGCACGCTGCGCACTGTGCCGAGTCGAGGGTGAAGACCTCGAGCAGCGGCTTCTCGAGATGCTCGTAGTCGGGCAGCTCGACGCCGGAGGTATCGACCTCTGCGGCCTGGTAGTTCTTGACCATCTCGCGGACGTTGTCGGTCTCGATTGCCGCCTGCGAGCAGCCGATGCAGTTCTCGATCGGCACGTCGTAGGGCATGTCGCAGCCGGGGGCGATGATGAAGTTGTGCTTGGAGTCGACGCTGTCGAGGATGTCGACGACGCACTTCATGTTGTCCTGCTGGTTGCCCAGACGCATGACCGTGGTCAGCGGGATGTTGCCGCCGATCGTGACGTCGTAGCGGTCGGTGATTTCCTTGGCCTTGACGATGTCGACGTTCTCGTCGACGGAGATGGAATCGGGCTTGGTCTTGCACATGCCCTCGATGTTACGGGAGGCATCGCCGCAGACGAAGAAGGAGGAGAAAGCGCCCTTCTCGCGGATGTGGTTGAAGATCTCGGTGTAGGGCTCGATCATGTACTGGTCGAAGTCGTCCGCGGAGATCTGGGAGATCAGCGGGTCGACCAGCGCGATGACGTCCATGCCGGCCTCGATGTAGTAGTCGGCCATCTTCATCGCGGTGCGTGCGCAGAACGCGAACAGCTCGGAGATCTCGTCCTCGAAGTCGTACATGTCGGTGAAGACCTCGTTGCCGCGCAGGTGGGATGCGAGCGTGAACGGACCGCAGATCAGGCCGTACAGCGCGGTCGTGTCGCCGACCTCTTCCTTCATGCGGCGCATGACCTCGAGCACGTACGGGATGCGGCCGGATTCCTTGGTCGGGATCTTGCAGTCGCACGGCGTCTCAGGCGGCTCCTCGTCGTCCTCGGTCTCGAGCGGGTGGCTGGTGACCGAAGGCGGGTTGTCGTCTGCCCAAGCCAGATCGCAGCCGAAGCACTCCGCTTCGATCTGCAGGTCGAAGATGACCGGCTGACCGTCGGGACGGTACAGCTTGTTGACCTCGAGCAGCGACTCGACTGCCGCATCGGGGTCGGTCAGGAACTTGGTTGCAGGGTATCCCTTGAGGTGACCTGCATGGACGCCGCAGAACGGCACCCACGGGGCACGCTCGACTTCCTCGTGCTTCAGCGCGCGGAACAGAAGTTCCTTGCTCATAGTTTGACCTCCTAAGACAGGGGGCGCTTCTCGCCCCTCGAACCGATTGGCTCTTCTTGCCAGATGGTACCTTGCATACTAGTGAGGGGTACCCCGCCTCGCATCGGAACAAATGTACAAAAGCCCGCCGGGGCGACTGTGTTCCGGTCGCTAAAGGCAACTTGAGTATAGTGGTGTATGTCTACTAGTCAGCGCACAATACCGGTTCGCGCATTTCTTGCACCTCGCACGAGGCGCTTCCCCCATGCACCGTGCACCGGAAACGTGGCACTGCCACACATCTCACGTTGGGCGCACCGGAAACGTGGCACTGCCACACATCTCGCGTTCCTCGCACGGGAAACGTGGCACTGCCACACATTTGCCGCAAGCCGTGCGCGCGGGGCTCTACTCCCCCGCCACAACACCAAGCGCATGCCTGGCAGCCGCCAGGAAGCGCTCGATATCCTCGTCGCTGTGGGCAACCGAGAGGAACAGCGCCTCGAACTGGCTCGGCGCGATCAGGAAACCCGCATCGAGCATCTCGCGGAAGTACACGGCAAATTGGTCGGTATCGCATCTCGAGGCAGAATCCCAGTCCGTGACCGGACCCTCGTTGAAGAAGAGCGTCGCGACGCTGCCGAACTGGTTGACGCACGCCGTAACGCCCGTCTCGGCAATCGCGCTGCGCAGCCCCGCGGCGAGCTTCTCGCCCTTCGCCTCAAGTGCCTCGTACAGCCGCGGCTCGCAGAGCTTCGTGAGCTGTGCATAGCCCGCCTCCATGGCAACGGGATTGCCCGAGAGCGTGCCCGCCTGGTACACGGGACCGGTCGGGGCGAGCTTCTCCATGACCTCTGCCCTGCCGGCGACGGCACCCACTGGAAAGCCCGCTCCGATGATCTTTCCGAAAGTGACGATGTCTGCCGCGACGCCGAACCTTTCCTGGGCACCGCCCAATGCCACGCGGAACCCCGTGATGACCTCGTCGAAGATGAGCAGCGCGCCGAACTCGTCGCAGAGCTCGCGCAGCCCCTGCAGAAAGCCCGGTGCTGGCGGGACCACGCCCATGTTGCCGCTGACCGGCTCGACGATGACGCAGGCGACCTGGTCGGGTGCGCTCTCGAACAGCGCGCGCACGCTCGCCAGGTCGTTGTAGGCGGCGACCATCGTATCGCTCGCGGTCTTTGCGGTGACGCCGGGCGTGTCGGGAATGCCGAGCGTCGCCACGCCCGACCCCGCACTCACGAGCAGCGAGTCGCTGTGACCGTGATAGTTGCCGGCAAACTTGATGAACTTGTCGCGCCCCGTGTAGCCGCGCGCCAGGCGGATGGCGGTCATCGTGGCCTCGGTGCCCGACGAGACCATCCGCACCTCCTCGATGTTCGGCACGACCTCGCACATCTTCTGAGCGAGCTTGATCTCGGCCTCGCACGGCGCGCCGTACGAGACGCCGCGGTCAAGCTGCGCGCGCACGGCGTTCATGACGTCCTCGTCGCCGTGCCCGAAGATCATCGGTCCCCAGCTGCAGATGAAGTCGAGATACTCGTTGCCATCGACATCCCAGACGTGCGAGCCGGATGCGTGGTCGTAGAACACGGGGGCGCAGCCGACCTTGCCAAACGCGCGCACCGGCGAGTTGACGCCGCCGGGGATGAGCGTTTTGGCCTTGGAAAAGTCGGATTCTGATGCAGCGTGATTGAGTGCCATCGCGATTGTTCTCCCTTGATGCAGATGTGAGTGTCCCCATACTAGCGCACCGGCAACCCCGTCGGCAGCCGTGCGAAGCGTCTGTGCCTACTCCTCGAAATAGCGCATCGAGACCTTCTTGTACTCCTTCGTCGACACGAGCACGAGCGGCTCGGCCTGCGCGATGTCCGCGAGCTCGGCCACGTAGCCGTCGAGCTCGTCTTGCGTCTGCGCATGCGTCATCGCGTAGATCTTGTAGGGCCAGGTCGGCTGGGCCAGGCGGGTGTAGCAGTGCGACACGTACGGCTTTCCGGCAAACGCGGCGCCGACCTCGTCGAGCCGGTCGTCGTCGACGTTCCACACCGTCATGCCGTTGAACGCAAAGCCCATCTTCTGGTGCTTGACCATCGCGCCAAAGCGGCGGATCACCTTGAGCGCCTTGAGCTCGAGGATGCGGTCGATGACCTCGTCTTCAGTCACTTCGCGCCCGATTTGCCGAGCGATGAGCGCAGCCCCCTGCTCGAACGGTCGCTCCACAAGGGTCCCGTCCGCGTCGAAGACCACGTCGTCTTGCGCCCAGCGCACGAGCGCCACGTCGAACGCATCGTCGCCGTCGAAGGCGCGGGCATCGGCGGCAGTGGCACCGGGATGCCCCGCAGCAGCATGTCCGCCGGCACCCTTCGGCTTGGTCTGCGCTCCCGCAGCCTTCTTGCCATGCCCCTTCCCAAAATCCACGCGGATCTTGTACATCTTGGTCGCGGGCATGTCGAGCAGATCGTCGCAGCCGGACTGCTCCACGATCTGGCCCAGGATGCGCGCACGGTCTTCTGAGGAGCGCGTGATGAGCGTGAACCAGATGTTGTAGCGGTTCTCGCGCAGGTAGTTGTGCGTGACGCCGGGATAGGCGTTGATGATTGCCGCCACCTCATCGGCACGCTCGGGCGGCACGGCAAGCGCACACAGCGTGGAGGAGTACCCGAGGCGCTTCGAGTCGAACGATGCTCCGATGCGGCGCACGAGCCCCTCTTCGCGCAGGTCG
>CACZQA010000004.1 GCA_902783175.1 uncultured Coriobacteriaceae bacterium | reverse complement strand
TATGCCGTGAATTCGGAGATGCTGCTCACCGTTGCGGAAAGCAGGCTTTGAGGGGAATCGGGCGCCAACGGCGCGAAGCAGGCGGGCGCCTGCTCGCGCGCGATGGGCCACAGTTTCTCGCCGTAGTCATCGGCGAGGACAATTACATGAAAATGCGGAAATACAGCCACGCAGAACCGTTCTTGCTAGATGTGCTCGGGTGCACCGCCCTCGGCAGGTGCGCCGCTCTCCTTACGTTGCCACTCTAGCATGCGATTCAACGCGTTGACATAGGCTTTTGCAGACGAGACGGTAATGTCGCCGTCGGAGCCGCGGCCCGTGAACACCTCGCCGTCCGGTGCGGTGATGCGAATGGTCACCTCACCGAGGGCGTCGATGCCGCGCGTCACGGACTGCACCGTGTACTCGGTCAGGTCGTTTTCCGCCTGGACGACCTTGTTGATCGCCTTGTACATGGCGTCGATGGGGCCGGTGCCAAAGTCGCACGCCGTGCGCTGCTGGCCAAAGCTGTCGGTGAGCTTCACGGTCGCCGTCGGGACGAGCGGCTGCCCGCAGGAGATCTGCACGGAGTCGAGGCGGTAGATGGCGTTCTCGTTGCGGTCATGCTCGCCCATGAGCGAGTGCAGGTCCTCGTCGTAGACTTCCTTCTTGCGGTCCGCCATGTCCAGGAAGGCCGTGTGGATCTTCTCGAACTTCTCGTCCGGAATGTCGACGTAGCCCAGGTCGGCCAGGCGCTTGCGCAGGGCGGCATGGCCGCTGCGCGCGGTCAGGATGATGGACGTGCCCGCGGCGCCGACGTCTTCCGGAGAGATGATCTCGTAGGTCTCGGGGTTCTTGATGACGCCGTCTTGGTGGATGCCGGAGCTGTGCGCAAAGGCGTTCGCGCCGACGATCGCCTTGTTTGCCTGGACCGGCATGCCGGTAATCGAGGAGACGAGGCGCGAGGCGTGCGTAAACTCCTTGGGGTTGATGCCCGTGTAGGCATCCAGGTCGTCGCCGTGCATCTTGATGGCCATGACGACTTCTTCCATGGCGGTGTTGCCCGCACGCTCGCCCAGACCGTTGATGGTGCACTCGATCTGCGTCGCGCCGTTCATGACGCCTGCCAGCGCCAGCGCTGTCGCCATGCCCAGGTCGTTATGGCAGTGGACGGAGACGGCCACGTCCTCGATGTCGTCGACGTGCTCCATCAGGTACTTGATGCGCTTGCCGAACTCCCACGGCACGTTGAAGCCCGTGGTGTCGGGGATGTTGACCACGGTGGCACCCGCCTTGACGGCCGCCTGAATCATCTTGGCCAGGTCCTCGTACGGGGCGCGACCGGCGTCCTCGGCGTAGAACTCGACGTCGTCGACGTACTTGCGCGCGTGCTTGACCGCATGCACGCCGCGATCGATTGCCTCGTCCAAGGTCATGCCCTTGAACTTGTACTTGAGGTGCTGCGGGGAGACGCCGATGCCCGTGTGGATGCGGGGGCGTGCGGCTACCTTCAGCGCATCGGCGCACACGTCTATGTCGCGCTCGACCGCGCGCGTCAGGCCGCAGACGACTGCCTGGTCGCCGACGACCTTGGCAATGTCCTGCACCGACTTGAAGTCACCCGGAGAGGAGACGGGAAAGCCCGCTTCGATGACGTCGACGCCGAGGCGCAGGAGCTGTCGGGTGATCACGAGCTTTTCCTGTGCGTTCATGCTCGCACCCGGGGACTGCTCCCCATCGCGGAGCGTCGTGTCGAAAATGTCAATCTTGCGCGCCATGGTTCCTCCTGGGTTTCTCTCTTGGCGAACACGCGCGGACAGTGCGCGGATCGCGCCATCTGACGTGGTGTGCCGAGAAGTATAGAGTTCGATGTATGCAACATGTCGCACATACTGCAATGTGATATGATTTTCGTATCATATTTTGGAGCACACATGCGAGCATATGACATGACAAAGGCACGGCAAGACCTGCGCTACCTTTCCTGGGACGAGCACACCCAGCCGAGCGGCCTTACGGGCACCTGCCCTAAAGCCCGCGAGGGCACGGGCGTCAACGCGACGTTCTACAAGCTCTGCGACGAGGACCGCGCCTGCGACATCCACAACCAGGCCCCCTTCAACGAACTTGTCGCCTGCCGCCTCATGGACATCCTCGGCATCGCGCACGTCAAGCAGCACCTCGTGCACGCCCGCATCAAAGTGCAAGGGCACGAGCGCGATGCGTGGCTGCTCCGCTCCAAGTGCTACCGCGAAAAGGGCATGCAGAGTGCAGCGCTCGAGCTCGTCTTCGACGCGGGCCAGCAGCAATACGAGACGCCGCTGGAGTTCTGCCTGCGCCAGGGCTGGTCGCATCAGGTAAGCGCCCTGCTGCTCGTCGACTTCCTCATCGCCAACCGCAGCAGGACCGGGGACAACATCGAGGTCGTCCGCAAGCCGGACGGAACATGCGAGCTCGCTCCCCTGTACGCGAACGCGCGCTCGCTCATCTCCTCGTGCTGCACGACCGAGCTGAGCATCGAGCGCTTCGACCCGCTGCTCGACCTCGATGCAAACAACTTCCTCGGGTCGCGCTCGCTCGTGGAGAACCTGCAGTTCGTGGACCCCGCCTTCGAGGTACAGCCGCTGCTCCCCGAGCATCGGGAGCTGCTGTTTTGCGGCTTCAGGGGCATACTTCCCAAGCTCTACCAAGATGCGATGTGGGACATCATCTGGGGGAGGTGGCGTGCCTATGCGCGTCTTCGCGGTCTATAACGCGCTCGTGCGCACACGCCGCGCCTGCTGCTGGCTGCGCTACGAGCCGAGCAACGAGCACTTCTCCTTGGATATTGCCGAATGGGCAGATGAAGACGACGTGCCGTTCCCGTTTGGCGGCTACCTTGCCCGCGGCCAGCGGCTTGTCGAGGGAACTCCCGTCAAGCTCTGGGCCTTCGGCCGAACGGTCCCCGCCGACCGCGCGAACCTCCAAGAAGCACTCGAAGCGTGCAATCTTTCGGAGTACTACCTGCCCACGCTCCTCGCCGCCACAAAGGGACGCTCCTCGCACGACGATTTCCTCTTAGAAGAGGTCCGCAGCGTCGGCTACCAGAAGGCGCCTCTCGGAACGGAGCTCGAAGCGGGAGAGACGCTTGGAGACGCACTTGGGCGAGCGCGCCGCGCCGCCGGAATCACCCAGTCCGAGCTCGCAGAGATCACGGGCATCCAACAGGCGGCAATCAGCAGGCTCGAGCAGGGTCACGGCAACCCGACGCTCGAGACGCTCGAGCTCGTCGCGCGAGGCATTGGCCGCACGCTCAAAATCACGCTCGAATAGAAAAAGGGGCACCCCTACGAGGTGCCCCCAATGCTTCTATGCTGCTTGCGGCTTGCGCTCTACAGCTCGACGAACCATGCGCGCGTGCAGTTGACTGCCTTCTCGATGTCGTCTTGGATACGCGCGGTGATGGGCTTGTCGAGGTTCATGAGCACCAGTGCGGTGTCCGTCTCGTCGTTGCGCGCGATCTGCATCGACTCGACGCTGATGCCCGCGTCGCCCAGAATCGTGCCGATCTTGCCGATGCGGCCCGGGCCGTCAACGTATTCGAGGATGATGACGTCTTGCTCGGGAACGAAGTCGACGGTGTAGCCCGAGATGTCGATGATGCGCGGGTTGTCATGGCCGAGCGCCTGCGTTGCCGCCACCTCGACGTCGCCTTTGTTCGTGCGCGCCGTGATCTCGACGTAGGACGGATAGACGTAGCTCAGCGGGTCGGTCTTCGTCTCGACCTCGATGCCGCGCTGCTCCGCCAGGTACCCGGCGTTTATGATGTTGACCGGAACCTCGCTGCCCGGGGCGACGATGCCCGCGAGCGCCGCCGTGCCAAGTGCCGTCGGGTCGGTCTTGGAAATCTCGCCGCAGACCCTCACGGTCACCTTGCTCACGCTGCCGGTCGTCAGCTGCGCGATCAGCTCGCCGGTCTTCTGGCAGACGGGCATGTACGTGCCGATCTTCTGCATGACGTCTTCGGGGATGCGCGCGGCGTTGACCACCGTGTTGACGGTCTTGCCCTGCAGGCCCGCGATCACGTATTCCGCGATCTGCGTTGCAGCGCGCGTCTGGGCCTCGTGCGTGGAGGCACCCAGATGCGGGGTGAGCACGACGTTGTCGAAGCCATGAATCGGGGAGTCGCTGACCGGTTCATTCTCCCACACGTCGATGCCCGCACCGCCGATATGACCGGTCTCGAGCGCCGTCGCCAGTGCATCGAGGTCGACGAGGCCGCCGCGTGCCACGTTGAGGACGATGGCACCCTCGGGCATCGCGTTGAGCTGCTCGGCGCCGATCATGTTGGTAGTCTCAGGCGTCTTGGGCATATGCAGCGTAATCACGTCAGAGCGCTTGCACACCTCGAGAATGTCGTCATAGAGCGTGATCCCGTAGTGGGCGGCAAGCTCGACCGGGCAATACGGGTCGTAGCCGATGAGGTTCATGCCAAATGCCGCTGCGCGCTCCGCGACGAGCTGCCCCACATGGCCAGTGCCAAAGATGCCGAGCGTCTTGCCCTGCAACTCTGTGCCGACGAACTTGGAGCGGTCCCACTTGCCATCCTTCATGCTCTTGTCGGCGCGAGCCGTGTTGCGCGCAACGGCGAGCATGAGCGCCATCGTCTGCTCGGCAGCAGAAACGATGTTGGACAGCGGCGCATTGCATACGATAACGCCGCGCTCGGTGGCAGCCTCGCGGTCGATGTTGTCGACTCCGACGCCGGCACGACCGATGATCTTGAGCTTCTTGCCCGCTTCGATGACCTCGCGGGTCACCGTCGTGGCGGATCGGACGATCAGGGCATCATAATCGGGAATCATATCGAGCAGCTGCTCGGGAGTGGTGTCGGGTTTAAAGGTTACGTCGTAACCAGCGTCTTCGAGAACGGCAATGCCATCCTTCGAGAACTTCTCTGGAATCAAGACCTTCATGTAGCATCCTCTGCTTTCAATTGGACCTGTCTTGCGAACGACGACCATTGTAAGAGTTTGCCTACTTATTCAGTTGGCAATACGAAAAGAAATGGAAATATACGTAAGGTTTTGTCGTTTTGGTTGTGTTTTGTACTTTTGATATATAACGGTCTATAAGGTTTGCAGCCTTTTCGTGTTCTTTTTACAATATAGCTATGACTACCATAGTACTCACGCATACAAGCGCGCTTGAATACTGGCGTTGTGTCGCCTCGGACAACACTGACCATGCAGATTTTTCAAGCTCGTCGTTCACCCGAGCACCGCACCTTCACGAGCTCGCGATGCTCATGAACACACCGCCACTGCAACAGCTCAGCACGCCCCTGACGCTTCTCACGCTTCATCGCGATGAACGCCGGAACACCGCTGCGGCACGCTATATCTGCCAGCAGGGACCGTTCCCGCAAGGCTCATTCATGGCTAGTGGATATGACACAGTCTCACACGCGACCATCGCCGTATGCAGCCCCGAGCTGCTGTTCATTCAGGCGGCAAAAAGCTGCAGCGCACTCGAGGCAACCGCTCTCGGCTTCGAGCTTTGTGGGAGCTATAGGGGCAGCAAACCCCTGACCACGCCAGAAGAGCTCTCTTCCTTTGCAGATAAGGCGCAGGGCGTGAGCGGTGCAAAGCAGGCGCGCAGGTACGCACGGCACGTCTTACCCAACGCCAC
>CACZQA010000003.1 GCA_902783175.1 uncultured Coriobacteriaceae bacterium | reverse complement strand
GCGCTGACAATCTTTTCGCTTCGTATCCACCCGCCAAATCGTTGTAGTACACTGCGCAAAAGGGAAATTTCGGATTAGAAATCGGGGGAAGCATGGCGTTCTACTACGACGAGCCTTCACATACCTTCAGCGAGTATCTTCTTGTTCCTGGCTACACCTCTTCCAAGAACATCCCGAGCGACGTTTCGCTCAAGACTCCTCTTGTCAAATTCAAGAAGGGCGAGGAGCCTTCTCAGTATCTGAATATCCCGATGACCTCTGCAATCATGCAGTCCGTCTCCGGTCCGCGCCTGGCGGAGGCCCTCGCGCGCGAAGGTGGCTGCTCGTTCATCTACGGCTCCCAGACCGCCGAGTCCGAAGCCGCCATGGTGCGCGAGGTCAAGTCCTACAAGGCGGGCTTCGTCAAAAGCGATTCCACCATCACTCCCGACATGACGATGGCTGAGGTCATGGAGCTCAAGCGCCAGTCCGGCCACAGCACCATGCCCGTCACGGACAACGGCGCTCCCGACGGCAAGCTGCTGGGCATCGTCACGAGCCGCGATTACCGCCCGAGCCGCATGGACGGCTCCACGAAGGTTCGCGAGTTCATGACCCCGCGCGAGAAGCTCATCGTCGCGCAGGACGGCTGCACGCTGTCCGAGGCAAACGACATCATCTGGGACAACAAGCTCAACGCGCTCCCCGTCGTCGACAAGAACGACCACCTGTCTTCCCTCGTGTTCCGCAAGGACTACGATTCCCACAAGGAAAACCCCCTCGAGCTGCTCGACGCCAACAAGCGCTACGTCGTGGGCGCCGGCATCAACAGCCGCGACTACGCCGAGCGCGTCCCCGTCCTGCTCGACGCGGGCGCCGACGTGCTGTGCATCGACTCTTCCGAAGGCTACTCCGATTGGCAGAAGTTCACGCTCGAGTGGATTCGCAAGGAGTACGGCGACGAGGTCAAGGTCGGCGCGGGCAACGTCGTCGACGCAGACGGCTTCCGCTTCCTGGCAGAGGCCGGCGCTGACTTCATCAAGATCGGCATCGGCGGCGGCTCCATCTGCATCACGCGCGAGCAAAAGGGCATTGGCCGCGGCCAGGCAACTGCCGTCATCGAGGTGGCCAAGGCACGCGACGAGTACTACAAGGAGACGGGCATCTACATCCCGATCTGCTCCGACGGCGGCATCGTTCAGGACTACCACATGACGCTCGCGCTCGCCATGGGCTCGGACTTCATGATGCTCGGCCGCTACTTCGCACGCTTCGACGAAAGCCCCACCAACCGCGTCAACGTCAACGGCAGCTACATGAAGGAGTACTGGGGCGAAGGCTCTGCACGTGCCCGCAACTGGCAGCGCTACGACGACGGCCAGGGCAAGGGCCTCGCGTTCGAAGAGGGCGTCGACAGCTACGTCCCGTACGCGGGCTCGCTGCACGAGAACGTCGAGCTCTCGCTTTCCAAGGTCAAGCACACGATGTGCAACGTCGGTGCGCTCAACCTGCAGGAGCTGCGCGAGAAGGCAAAGATCACGCGCGTGTCCAGCGTCTCCATCGTCGAGGGCGGCGCGCACGACGTCACGCTCAAGGACAGCTCGCAGTCGGTCGGCGGCCTGAACTTCAAGTAGTTAGCGTTCGGCTCAGGCGATAGCTTCATCGCATCTGCAAAGGCGCTCCGGGGTATTCCCGGGGCGCCTTACTGTTTCTGCACCATCTGCACCATCACGGTCGAAAGGCCCGGCGCCGCAGTGGCATCGATTCCGAAGAACTCCTCGTAGTAGAACACGCCGGGCAGCGCGCTTCTCGCGGAAAGCTCCGCGTTTATGCGCCGGTAGAGCGTCGAGACGTCTTCGTCCGGCTGCTGGTGCGCCACGAGGTAGTCTCCTGCGGGGCGCTCGAAGCGCATGAGGCCGAACCCTGCCGCCTCGCCTGCATCCATGAGCTTGCTGTCGGGAATCAGCAGGTAGCGCTGCCGGTCGACTTCCCCGCGCTGCACGTCGGCGCTCGCAAGGCAAACGGCGACGGGCTCGAAGCGCTTGATGAGCTGGGAGATGGTCTCGACGAGCTCGCGGTCGTCGAGCGTGTCTAGGCGCCTCGAGAGCCAGAAGCTCTCCGCGGGCTTGGAGACGACTTCGAGGTCCGGCTTGCCCTCGTCGGCGCTCGCACCAGGGTCCATGGCGCCAAACGTGCTCTCTAGGACGCGCTTCACGTTGACGAGGTGCTCGATGCGCCCGTCGAGCACCCGCATGACCTCGGCAATCCGCGCGCTACACGTCTTATCGTCTTCGAGCGCGAGAAACGCCTTTATCTGCTTCAGGCTCATGCCCGCCTCTTTCAGGCAGGTGATGAGCAGGAACGTTTCGTATTGCCGATACGAGTACTGGCGGTATCCGTTGTCCGCGATCTGGATGGGGGAGAGCAGGCCGATGTCGTCGTAGTGGAACAGGGTCTGCTTCTTCACGCCGCACAGCTTCGCGAACTGCCCCGTGCTGTAGAACTGCTCAGCCATTTTTTTCTCCAGAAATCTCCGCCGTTTCGCTTGAGTATACGGTAACCGTATAGTTTATGGTGGTCACGTTGAAACGATAGCAGGCGCCATTTTGGGACAGCGCGCCTGCTCGTACGAAGGCACTTCAGAGGAAGGAGCGGCACTCACATACGTTTGGCACTCGATTCCCTGCAAAGAATGAGTGCGCAAAGCGGGCGGTCAGCCTTGAGGGGCTTGCCGCCCGCTTTCTTTCAAGTCGGATACCTTAGCGTTTCTGTGTCTCACGCATGCAGTAAAGTGTGCACAGCTACAAACCTTCAAGCACGAGGGGAGGGTGCGAACATGGACTTCGACCCAAGGCTCTTCGAATTCACCGAGGAAGAAAAGCAGCTGTTGCGCGAGAGGCACGCGGCACAGCAGGCGCTGCTGTCCGAATACGCCTGCAAGGACAGCGAGGGCATCCGCGAGCGCATGGAGCACTACCAAGACCCCGACGTGTACCTCGGGCGCCCGTGCTTCGTCGTCGACGTCGAGAAGATCGTCCACAACCCCTTCTATTCACGCTGCGCCGACAAGACGCAGGTCTTCAGCTTCGTCCGCAACGACGACATTACCCGCCGCTCGTTCCACCTGCAGGTGGTGAGCAGGGTCGGGCGCACCATCGGAGCCGCTCTCGGCCTCAACCTCGACCTCATCGAGGCCATCGCCATCGGGCACGACCTCGGGCACACGCCGTTTGGTCACGAGGGCGAGCACTACCTGTCCGAGCTCTACCATGCGCGCACGGGGCGCTACTTCAACCACAACGTCCACAGCGTGCGGCTGCTCAAGACCATCGCGGGCACCAACCTGTGCCTGCAGACCTACAACGGCATCATCACGCACTGCGGCGAGAAGACCTTCCTCGAGTACCGCCCCAAGCCCTGCCCGACGTTCGCCGACCTCGACGCGCTGGTCGAGCAGTGCTACGTCGACCAGAACAACATCCGCGACCTGCGTCCGAGCACGCTCGAGGGCTGCGTCGTCCGCATCAGCGACATCATCGCCTACGTGGGCAAAGACCGCCAGGATGCCGCGCGCATCAAGCTCCGCGGCGTCGACGACTACGACGAGAGCCCCGTTGTCGGCAAGCTCAACCACCAGATCATCTACAACGTCACGCACAACATCATCAAGAACTCGCTCGGAAAGGACTACCTCGCCATGGACGAGGAGGTCTTCGAGGGCATCGACGCCTTGCGGCGCGAGAACTACGAGAAGATCTACAAGAGCGACCTCGTCGTCGACCGCATCAAGGTCGTCCAGCAGATGATGGCGCGCATGTACGGGCAGTTCGTCGAAGACCTGGAGGCCGGCAGGGAGGATTCGGTTATCTACCGTCACTACCTGCGCTCTTCCATGCAGCGCTACGACTACGAATGGGAGCTTTCGCACCGCGTCGACGACATCGCGGTAGATTTCATCGCTTC
>CACZQA010000002.1 GCA_902783175.1 uncultured Coriobacteriaceae bacterium | reverse complement strand
TGGCTCGACGGGCAAGAAGTAAGGGCGCTTTCTCGCACTTCCCTGCCATTGGTATAAATGGCTGATAACATATCTTATGGGAACTTACGCTTCAGGGAAGCAGGTCAGGATTGAGCAGACCCGCTTCCCTGTTTCTTCTCTTGCCGCTTCAACACCGCAAGAACGACAAGAATGCCGACGGCCGCCCCGATAGAGTCGATGACTACATCGCTTGCCATGCCGGACCTTCCGTCTACGAACAGCTGATGAATTTCGTCCGTAGACGCGTATGCCACTGAAAGTGCCCACGCAACGAGCCCTTTCCGGCCACCTCCTCGCACATGTATGCCTCGGACCTTTCCGAGCTGGCAAAGGGTCAAGCAGTACAGTGCGCCCAGAACCGCGTACTCAGTCATATGAGCCGTCTTTCGCACGGCAAAGGTCACCGTGGAAAACAGAGAATCTTGCGCGTCGACGGAAAGGCTGTCGTAGCCAAAAACGAGCTTGCTGCAGATCACGGCGGCGATGGCATCGCTTTTAGAGGACGAATCGGTTCCCATTTGCGCGGAAAACCAGAAGATCACCGCCATCATGGCGATGGCGAGCGCAGCGTACGCATACAGCAGCAGCTTCTGACGCCCCATTATCGGACCGCCCTCCTTTTCCCCACTCGTCAGCGGCGGCACTGCCCGCATATCGTGGCAGGTAGAATCGCACGGCATGCACCTAAGCGCGCATACTTGTGCTAACGTGTAGCACCATGAATATTGAAGAGATTTTAAACCAGGTGGATGCGTTCGTCTGGGGCCCGGTAATGATTTGCCTGCTTCTGGGAACGCACATTTTCCTCACCATCAGACTCAGGTTCATCCAACGCAAGCTGCCGACAGCCATCAAGATGTCGGTGCAGGAAGACGAAGACGCCGAGGGCGATGTCTCTCAATTCGGCGCTCTCGTGACTGCGCTCGCTGGCACGATCGGCACTGGCTCCATCGTCGGCGTTGCCACCGCGATCATCTCGGGCGGCCCCGGTGCCGTCTTCTGGATGTGGCTCACCGGCGTCTTCGGCATCGCGACGAAGTACACCGAGGTCTACGCCTCGATCCGATACCGCGTGAAGGACCACAAGGGCGAGATGATCGGCGGCGCCATGTACGCCTGGGAGCGCGCCTTCAAGCGCTCTGACGGCACGACGCCCATATGGGCAAAGGCCGGCGCGGTTTTGTTCGCCCTGTTCGCCGTCATCGCGACTCTGGGAACCGGTTCTGCTGTCCAGTCCTCCGCAATGACGAGCATCATCTGCGGCAACTTCCCCCTCATTCCCAAATGGGTACTCGCCATCGTCATCACGATCCTCGTCGCCGTCGTCATCTTCGGTGGCGTCAAGACCATCGCCAACGTCTGCGAGAAACTCGTGCCCTTCATGGCGGTCGCCTACGCGCTCGGATGCATCGTCATCCTCGTGATCAACTACCAGTATCTCGGGGCAGCTCTGATGGAGATTCTCGAATGCGCGTTCACGGCAAAGGCCGCCTTTGGAGGTGCCGTCGGCAGCGGCATCATGGTCGCCCTCCAGTATGGCTGTGCGCGTGGCCTGTTCTCGAACGAGTCGGGCTTGGGCACCGCGCCTATCGTCGCGGCTGCCGCATCGACCAAGAACCCCGCCCGCCAGGCGCTTGTCGCCTCGACCGGCACGTTCTGGTCAACCGTCGTGATCTGCCTTATGACCGGCATCGTGCTCGTGTCGACCATGCTCGCTCATCCCGAGATTGCCGCCTCCGGTTCTCTGCAGCAAGGCGCCGACCTCGCGAACGCCGCCTTTGCCACCATCCCGTTCGTCGGCACGCCCATCCTCATCCTCGGCATGGTGAGCTTTGCCTATTCGACGATCCTCGGGTGGAGCTATTACGGCAACCGCTGTGCAACGTATCTGTTCGGCCGCAAGGCGATCGTTCCCTATCAGATCATCTACGTCATCGTCGGGTTCTTTGGGGCCATCGGCGTCGGCGACATGGTCTGGACGATCTCGGATATCGGAAACGCCCTCATGGCCATCCCCAACATCATCTTGATCCTCGCGTTGTCGGGCATGATCGCCAAAGAGACCAAGCACTACGTCTACGACGGCAACCTCGATGAGAAATGGGAAGAAGACATCCCCGTCGTGCAGTCGAAATAGATCCGGGCGCGCGTACGTGGAACTGCCCTTTCCGCGAATAGATTCACCACGTCTTTCAAAGCAGATTCATCCAAGCACAGCAACGCCCTCGATCCCTTTGGGTTCGAGGGCGTTGTTCGTAGAGCGGCTCTGGCAGCTGAACAGCGACGTCTGTTGCCTGTTGAAGGACAAGGTCAAGGACGCGGCATATCCTGCCTCATCCAGGCTCAGACAAGCAAACAGGCGGGCAAGGGCTCCCCTCCCCGCCTGCGAGAGCAGCAAGCTCTGTTGCCAGGCCCTGCTACATCCCCATCCAAGCGGATATCTTGGGCACATAGCCCATCACGAAGATGATGACGATAAGAACCGGGATACCGTACTTGTACCAGAGGCGGAAGCGCACTGGCAGCTTTACACCCTTGCCCTTGTCTGCCTCTTCGATGAAGTTATCCCATCCCCAGCCGAATTTGGTCGTGCAGAAGATGACGAAGATGAGCGAGCCAAGCGGCAGCATGTTGTTGGAGACGATGAAGTCCTCGATGGACTGGATGTCGCCGATGCCGGGAATGGCCACGCCGCTCCACACGTTGAAGCCAAGAGCGCAGGGCAAGCTCAGCACGACGACGAGTGCGGCATTCCAGGCGACGGCGCGGCCGCGCGTCATGTCGAACTTGTCCATGAACCAGCCGACGAGGTTCTCGAACACGGCGATTACCGTGGAAAGCGCGGCAAAGCTCATGAGCAGGAAGAACAGCGCACCCCAGACGTTGCCGAGCGGCATCTGGCCAAAGACCATCGGCAGCGTGACGAACACGAGCGACGGGCCGGCATCGGGGCTCACTCCATAGGCAAAGCACGCGGGAAAGATTATGAGGCCTGCGAGGATGGCGACGACCGTGTTGAGCACGGTGATGTTGATCGCCTCGCCGTTCAGGCTGCGCTCGGTTCCGACGCGCGACCCGAAGATCTCCATGGCCGCAATGCCAAGCGAGAGCGAGAAGAACGCCTGCCCCATGGCCGCGTAGACCGCCTGCCCGAAGGTGCCCCATTGCTCTGCCGGCGTGTCGCCTGCAAACAGATGCGAGAAATCGGGAAGCAAGTAGAACGCGATGCCCTCGCCCGCACCGGGCAGCGTCATGGACCTGATGCAGAGCAGGAGCATGATGACGAACAGCGCCGCCATCATGACCTTCGTGATGCGCTCAACGCCCTTCTGGAGGCCCACCGCGCAGGTAACAAAGCCAATGGCAACCGCGACGAGCATCCAGACGATCATCTCGGCCGGGCTTTGCACCATGGCCGAGAACACCTGTGCCGTCGCATCGACGGAGGCGTTGGCGAACTGCCCCGATGCGAGCTTGGGGATGTAGGCGATCATCCAGCCGGCGACGGTCGTGTAGAACATCATGAGGATCATGCAGCCGATGTAGCCCCACCAGCCAAACCAGTGG
>CACZQA010000001.1 GCA_902783175.1 uncultured Coriobacteriaceae bacterium | reverse complement strand
CTTGTTCACCTGCTCGAGCACCCAGTCCTTGCCCGAGAACCAATAGAACATGATGGCGGCAAACAGCGCGCCAATCGGGCACAGGTAAATGGAGCAGACGTCCATCCACTGCGAGACGATCCCCTGGATGAGCAGGCTCGCGACCAGGACGATCGCCCCGATGGCAAAGCAGGCCTTCGCGCGGTCGAGATGGAAGAACTCCTGCAGCGTCGCAATTGGCGCCTCGAAGAAGTTGATGAGCGAGGTCAGACCGCCAAACAGCACCGCCACGAAGAACACGGCCATGATGAGGGGTCCGCCGGGCATCGTCGAGAACAGGTTGGGGAGGTAGATGAAAAGCAGGCCAGGGCCGCCCGTCGAGAGCTGCTGGCCGGCGACGGCCATGGCGGGGATGATGACGAGCGATGCGAGCAGAGCGGCGATCGTGTCGAAGAGGGCGACGTACTTGGCGCTGTTGGGGACGTCTTCTGCATCGTCGAGATACGAGCCGTAGATGAGCGTGCCGTTGCCGGCAATCGAGAGCGAGAAGAACGCCTGACCGAGCGCGAACACCCACACGAGGGGATCGGCAAGGCCCTTCGGATCGAGCAGGAATATGTACTTGTAGCCCTCCACCGCACCGGGGAGCGTGAACACGTAGATGGCGAGCCCGACGAACAGGCAGAAGAACAGCGGCATCATGACCTCGTTGGCCTTCTCGATGCCCTTGCCGATGCCAAAGACGAGGATGGCAACGGCGGCGAGTATCGCCACGGTGAGCCAAAAACCGTTCCCGCCCGCCACGGCGTCGAACTGCGCCCCAAAGGCCTCGACACTCTGCGTGGCGGAAAGCGTGCCGGTCAGCGCGTCGAACGTGTACTTGAAGATCCAGCCGACGACGACCGAGTAGCCGATCGCCATGGCAAGCGAGCTCGCCACGGGCAGAAGGCCCATGAGCACACCTGGCTTGCGCGACCCGAAGCGCTCTTCGGTGGTCTGCGCGAAGGCCTCGATGGGCCCGGCGTGGCGCGCCCGTCCGAACGCCATTTCCTCGACGACGCCCGTCGAGCCGATGAGCAGTACGAATATGAGGTAGGGAATGATGAACGTCGCGCCGCCGTAGGCGGAGACGCGCGTGGGAAACAGCCAGATGTTGCCCATGCCCACGGCCGAGCCGATGCACGCGAGGATGAAGCCCCGCTTCGAGCGGAAACTGTCACGCTTGGACGCCGTGCTTCGCGAAGTGTTGTTTTTATTCTGCAAAATCTCTCCTCTGTCCACGTAGGGGCTATTGTAGACAAAGCTGTGACATAATTGCCGCATTCGCCGTTCCCGGCGGATTGCCATCTTTTCTAACCACCGCAACGAAAGGTCGACCGCACTATGGCTGAGCAGGCGCACGAGAACGATGCTTTGTGGGGAGGGCGCTTCGAAGACGCCCCCGCAGAATTTACCCAGGAGTTCGGCGCTTCGCTGCCAGTCGACAAGCGCATGTGGGAGTCGGACATAGCCGGTTCCAAGGCGCATGCGAAGATGCTCGCCAAGCAGGGCATCATCTCCGAGAAAGACGCCGAAGACATCAGGTCCGGTCTCGACGACATCGCGCGCCAGATCGAGGACGGCAGCTTCGACTTCGAGATCGAGGACGAGGACATCCACATGTCCATCGAGCGCAACCTCACCGAGGCCATCGGGGCCGCCGGCGGGCGCCTGCACACGGGCAGGAGCCGCAACGACCAGGTCGCCACGGACACGCGCCTGCACTCCAAGAAGCTCGCGCGCGGACTCATGCACCAGCTGCTCGACATTCGCGGCGCGCTGCTCGAGGTCGCGACGCGCGAGTTTGGCGTCGTCATGCCCGGCTACACGCACATGCAGAAGGCACAGCCCGTCTTGTTCAGCCACCATATGCTCGCGTACTACTGGATGTTCACGCGCGACTTCGTGCGCGTGCGCGCCGCATACGATGCCGCCAACGTGCTGCCGTTGGGCTCTGCGGCCCTTGCAGGCACGACGTATCCGCTCGACCGCGATTTCGTCGCCGACGAGCTCGGCTTTTCCGAGGTGAGCAAGAACAGCATGGACGCGGTGAGCGACCGTGACTTCCTGCTCGACCTCACGTACGCGTGCTCGGTCGCGATGATGCACCTGTCGCGCATGTGCGAGGAGTTCATCTACTGGAGCAGCAACGAGTTTCAGTTTATCAGGTTGTCCGACGCGTACTCGACGGGCTCGAGCATTATGCCGCAGAAGAAAAACCCCGATTTCGCCGAGCTCATCCGCGGCAAGACAGGCCGCGTCTACGGCGACCTCATGGGGCTTTTGACCACGCTCAAG